>NZ_JAEIMH010000031.1:50935-67109 GCF_016464295.1 Streptomyces sp. N35
GGGGGGCCGCCGCCCCCCCCCCCCCCCCCCCCCCCCGGGCCCCGGGCCCCCCCACCTGCGTGGGCCCCCGGGCCCGTTCCGTCGCCTGATCCTTCGCGTGGCTCGCCCTCGTAACGTCACTGCCATGCGCATCGGAATCCTCGGAACAGGCAATGTGGGCAAGGCAGTTGCGGCAGGCGCGGCGGCCGCCGGGCACGAGGTGGTGTTCGGCTCCCGCGACCCGGACTCCCGCAAGGACCTCGACCACCCGGTCCTCACCCAGCAGGAGGCGGCCGCCCACGGCGAACTCGTGATCAACGCCCTCGGCTCGGGCGCCTCCCTCGACACCCTCCCCGGCCTCGCCGCCCAGCTCGACGGCAAGGTGCTCCTCGACATCGCCATTGACCTGACGCCCGCCATGGACCTCATCCATCTCGACGTGTCCCTCGCCGAGCAGCTGCAGACCGCCCTGCCCGGCACGCGCGTGGTGAAGACCTTCTGCACCGTCGACAGCGCGATCATGGCCCACCCGCTCAAGACCCTCGACACCCCGACCACGATCTTCCTCTCGGGCGAGGACGCCGCCGCGAAGACCACCGTCGGCTCCCTCCTGGAGGACTTCGGCTGGGCCCCGGAGCAGCAGCTCGACCTGGGCGGGATCGCGACCGCCCGCGCACAGGAGCACATGGCCCTGATGTTCGTGGCGGTGGCCGGCGCGGTCGGCGGCCATGTCTTCAACTTCTCGCTGGTCACGCCGCGTGCAGCCTGACCCGGGCCGGGTGATGATCAAGGGGTGACTGAGGACCGGGCCCCGGCATCGGAGCGGTCACCCGAACCGTCACGACCCGTGCGGAGCTGGGTGCGCTCCGCCCCCGGCACGCACGTATGGCTGCTGATCATCTTCTGTACGAGCGTGGTGAGCGTCCTTGCCACGGACGAGTTCCAGACCTATCTGCTCCACCGCACCAGCAGCAATCTGGTGCAGCTCAACGAACGCCCGGTCCAGGCCCTGCTGCTCAGCGCGTTCTGGATCGAGAACCCGAGCTCGCTCCCCCTGTACGTGGTCCTCTTCGAGCTGATCCACGCACGGGTGGAGCGGGCGGTCGGGACCCTGCGCTGGCTGACCGTCGTGGCCACCGGCCATATCGCGGCGACGCTCATCAGCCAGAAGGTGGTCCTGTACCAGATCCAGCACCATGACGTCTCGCGCCACCTGATCCACGTCGTCGACATCGGCGTCTCGTACGGCATCGCGGCCGCCGCCGGCTTCCTCACGTATCTGCTGCCCGGCCGCTGGAAATGGCCCTACGCCGCCGCCGTCATCGCCTTCTTCGCCATCCCTCTGGCGGCGGACGCGACGTTCACGGACCTGGGGCATGCGATCGCTGTGGTGATCGGGTTTGCCTTTTGGCCGTTGGCGAAGGGGCGGCGGCGTTCGGCTTACGTGCGGTGAGCGGAAGAGGTGGGGGTCGCACCTACGGCTTCATGCGTCGTGCATACGGCTTCATGCGTCGTGGACAGGGCTTCATGCGTCGTGCATACCGCTTCATGCGTCGTGCATACGGCGCGGAGGATGCGCGGATCGAACGCGCGCGGGGTTTCGGGCCCCGACGACGGCTTAGCAAGCCGCTGCCTTACCACTCGGCCAATCCTCCTTGGCGGGGTGTGGGGGGCCAGCCCCCACGAGCCCCGCAGGACACAGCGCCCCCGCGTCCACACGCACCGACGGATGGGCGCGGGGGCATGGGGGCGGCAGCCCCCAGAAGTGGGAGGGGCGGCCCGTGCGGCACGGCGCACGAGAAAGCCGCCCCGGGCTGCTCACAGGGCGGCTGCGACGGAGCGCGGTGAACTACTCCGGAGCCGGGTGCTGTGAACTGCCCTGTCGGGAGCTCGACGAGCTCGAACTGGACATCGTCGTGCTCCTCTCCCAGTAGTCGGGCGCCATGAAGAGGCGCTGCGGACATCACTACTGTGCCCGTCCACCCGGCCGGCGCGCCACTCATTTATCGCGCATCTGTACGGCGGCCAGGCGCAGTTGGGAGCCCACGGCCACCGCGGCTGCCGTCATGGTTGCCGCCGTGATCGCCGCCGTGGTTCCGAGCCCGCGCAAAGCACCGAGCCGCCGCGCGACCCGCATCCCGGTTACCGTTGGACGTTGGCCGCGCGCTCCCGCCGTGCCTCCCCGGTACGTTCCCCACGCGGAAGGCCCACATGAACCACCCGGACCGCCCCGGCACCCCGGACGGCGAGCTCGCCCCGGCAGCGCACCCGGTGACCTCCTTCGCCGACCTCGAGCTGCCCGCCGAGGTGCTGCGGACCCTCACCGAGCAGGGCGTACGCGAGCCCTTCCCGATCCAGTCGGCCACGCTCCCCAGCGCCCTCGCGGGCAGCGATGTCCTGGGACGCGGGCGGACCGGTTCGGGCAAGACGCTCGCTTTCGGCCTGGCGCTGCTCGTACGGACAGCGGGCCGGCGCGCGGAGCCGAAGCAGCCCCTCGCCCTGATCCTGGTACCCACCCGGGAGCTGGCCCAGCAGGTCACCGAGGCGCTCAAGCCGTACGCCGAAGCACTCGGGCTGCGGATGGCCACGGTCGTCGGCGGTATCTCGATCGGCCGGCAGATCGCCGCGCTGCGCGACGGTGCCGAGGTCGTCGTCGCCACCCCCGGCCGGCTGCACGACCTCATCGAGCGCAAGGCCTGCAAGCTCGGCCGGGTCCGGATCACCGTCCTCGACGAGGCCGACCAGATGTGCGACATGGGCTTCCTGCCGCAGGTCACCGAGGCGCTGGACCAGGTGCACCCCGACGGGCAGCGGATGCTGTTCTCGGCCACCTTGGACCGCGACGTCGACGAGCTGGTCCACCGCTACCTGCACGACCCCGTCGTGCACTCGGTCGACCCGTCCGCCGGCGCGGTCACGACGATGGCCCACCATGTGCTGATCGTCCACGGCCCGGACCGGTACGCCGTCACCACGGAGATCGCCTCCCGTGACGGCCGCGTCCTGCTGTTCCTGGACACCAGGGCCTCCGTCGACCTGCTCACCAAGCACCTGCGGGCCCACGGAGTGCACGCCGCGGCCCTGCACAGCGGCAAGTCCCAGCCGGAGCGCAGCAAGACCCTCGCGCGGTTCAGGGACGGCGGGATCACCGCCCTGGTGGCGACCAACGTCGCGGCCCGCGGGCTGCACATCGACGACCTCGACCTGGTGGTCAACGTCGATCCGCCCACCGACCCCAAGGACTATCTGCACCGCGCGGGCCGTACCGCCCGCGCCGGCGCGTCCGGCAGCGTCGTCACCCTGGTCCTGTCCGGCCAGCGCCGCGCCATGAGCGAGCTGACGGCCGAGGCCGGCATCGACCCGACGGTCACCAAGGTGCGCTCGGGCGAGGCGGAACTGAGCCGGATCACGGGCGCCAAGGCCCCTTCCGGTCGTCCGCTCGACGGCGCTGCCCGCCCCAAGAACACAAACGCGCCCTTCCGCGGCATGGGCACCAGCAAGGGTGCGCCCGGCAGTACGGGTGGCGGTGGCGGTGGCGCGGGCGGCGCCGGCGGCAAGGGCGGCAAGTCCCGCAAGTCCCGCGAGGCGCAGCAGCTCGCCGAGGCGCGCAAGGCCGCCCGGGTCAGGCGCGGCGGCTGACGGCCGGCGAGACGTACGGAGGGCTGGAAGGATGTACGGGCTGGGAGGGGCGTACGGGCTGGGAGGGGCGTACGGCTAAGTGCTGGAAGGGCGTACAGGCCGGAAGGGCCTACGGGCCCAACACCCGTAGCAGCACCGCCACATGACTGTGGTCGATGTCCTTCGACGCGGTCAGGAGCGTGACCGGGCCGGCAGCCGCGAGGCCCCGCAGTTCGTCGAGTGCGGCCGCCGCTTCCGGCTCCGCGAGCTCCGCCTCGTACCGCTGCGAGAACTCCTCGAAGGACCCCGAGCCCGCGTGGTACCACTTCCGCAGCTCCGTCGACGGGGTCAGGCTCTTGGGCCATACGTCGATGCGCGCCGCGTCCTTGGCGAGGCCGCGCGGCCACAGACGGTCCACCAGGACCCGCTGTCCGTCGGACGGTGAGGGGCCCTCGTAGATCCTGCGGCCGCGAAGGGTCATGTGCCGAGCCTACGGGCGGGCATGCTCAGGCGCCGGGCGGCGTGGTGCCGTACGGCATGCCCAGGTGCCGAGTGGGCGGCCCAGGCGCCGAGCGGGTGTTGTCAGTGCGGGCCGATAGCCTTTGAAGGGCTCGGCCCCCGGGAGGGAGGGGTCTGTCCGGGCCACGCGTCGCTCACACGCCGAGCAGCAAGCTCACGCCCCCGCCCAGCCGCAAACTCACGCCCCGCCCAGCCGCAAACTCACGCCCTGCCCGGCCGCAAGCTCAAGCCCCGCAGCCGCCAGCTCAAGCCCCGAGCAACCGCTCCAGGACCACCGCGATGCCGTCGTCCTCGTTGGACAGCGTCACCTCGTCGGCGACCGCCTTCAGCTCGTCGTGCGCGTTGGCCATCGCGACGCCGTGCGCCGCCCAGCCGAACATCGGGACGTCATTGGGCATATCGCCGAAGGCGATCGTGTCGACGGCCTTCACACCCAGGCGGCGGGCCGCCACCGCGAGCCCCGTGGCCTTCGAGAGCCCCAGCGGCAGCAGCTCCACGATGCCCGCGCCGGCCATCGTGACCCCGACCAGCTCGCCCGCGACCCGGTGCGCCACGGCCCACAGCTCGTCGTCGGTGAGGTCGGGGTGCTGGACGTACACCTTGTTCAAAGGCGCCGACCACAGCTCCGAGGCGTCCTTGATCGGGACGTACGGGAGCGGGCCCTCCTGGGCCTGGTAGCCCGGGCCGATCAGGACGTCGCCGTCCACACCGTCGCGGCTCGCGGCCAGGGACAGCGGGCCGACCTCGGCCTCGATCTTGGCGAGAGCCAGGCCCGCGAGCTGGCGGTCGAGCGTGACCGAGGTGAGCAGCCGGTGCTCGCCCGCGTGGTAGACCTGCGCGCCCTGCCCGCACACCGCGAGCCCCTCGTACCCGAGGTCGTCGAGGATGTGCCGGGTCCAGGGCACCGCCCGGCCGGTGACGACGATGTGCGCCGCACCGGCCGCGACGGACGCGGCGAGCGCGTCGCGGGTGCGCTGCGAGACCGTGTGGTCGTCACGCAGGAGCGTGCCGTCCAGATCGGTCGCGACCAGCTTGTACGGGAAGCCCTCGCCCTGTGCTGAACTCACTTGGCGATCGGCTCCAGGAACTCACGGCCGCCGAGGTAGGGACGCAGCACCTCGGGCACGCGCACCGAGCCGTCAGGCTGCTGGTGGTTCTCCAGGATCGCCACGATGGTGCGCGGGACGGCGCAGAGCGTGCCGTTGAGCGTGGCAAGCGGCTTGACCTGCTTGCCGTCGCGCATACGGATCGACAGGCGGCGCGACTGGAACTCGGTGCAGTCCGAGGTCGAGGTCAGCTCGCGGTACTTGCCCTGGGTCGGGATCCAGGCTTCGCAGTCGAACTTGCGGGCCGCGGACGAACCGAGGTCGCCGGTGGCGACGTCGATCACGCGGTAGGGCAGCTCGAGGGAGTCGAGCCACTGCTTCTCCCACTCCAGGAGCCGCTGGTGCTCGGCCTGCGAGTCCGCCGGATCGACGTACGAGAACATCTCGACCTTGTCGAACTGGTGGACCCGGAAGATGCCCCGGGTGTCCTTGCCATGGGAACCGGCCTCGCGGCGGAAGCAGGGCGAGAAGCCCGCGTAGCGCAGCGGCAGCCGGTCGGCCTCGATGATCTCGTCCATGTGGTACGCGGCGAGCGCGACCTCGGAGGTGCCGACGAGGTACAGGTCGTCCTTGTCGAGGTGGTAGACGTCCTCGGCGGCCTGGCCGAGGAAGCCGGTGCCGGCCATTGACTGCGGGCGCACCAGGGCGGGTACCAGCATCGGCGTGAAGCCGGCGGCGGTGGCCTGGGCGATCGCGGCGTTCACCAGGGCGAGTTCGAGCAGGGCGCCCACGCCGGTGAGGAAGTAGAAGCGCGAACCGGAGACCTTGGCGCCGCGTTCGACGTCGATCGCGCCGAGGATGTTGCCGAGTTCGAGGTGGTCCTTGGGCGTGAAGCCCTCCTCCTCGAAGTCACGGATGGTGCCGTGCGTCTCGAGGGTGACGAAGTCCTCCTCGCCGCCGACCGGGACGCCGGGGTGCACGAGGTTGCCGAGGCGCTGCAGGAGCTCCTCGGTCTCGGCCTTCGCCTTGTCCTGTTCGGCGTCGGCGGCCTTGACGGCGGCGGCGAGCTCTCCGGTCTTCTTCAGGAGCTCCTGCTTCTCCTCGGGCGAGGCCTTGGAGATCAGCTTGCCGATCGCCTTCTGCTCGGCGCGGAGTTCGTCGAAGCGGACGCCGGACGACCTGCGCCGTTCATCGGCGGAGATGAGGGAGTCGACGAGCGCGACGTCCTCACCACGGGCGCGCTGGGAAGCGCGGACACGGTCGGGGTCCTCACGGAGCAGGCGAAGGTCAATCACGCGTCCAGGCTACCGGTGTGGGCTCCGGACCCCCCACCTGGTATTTCGGTGCGTCACGTTATGCCCTATTTATTCCGCTTGGTGAGGAATTAGGAATACGCGGAATCCAGGCGGGACTGCGCGCGGGACTGCACGTCAAGAAAAGTCTCCGCGCATGCCCGGAAAGTGGCAATCCCGGTTCATCGGCTTGACCCGACTCGCTTGTGTGGAACGGGACTTGGGGGCGGGTTGTCCACAGCAATCCACCGGTTCGGAAAGTTATCCACAGGGTGTGCGGGCGATCTGTGGATTTCGGAGGTGATCATTCCAAGCCGGGAAAGTCCGCCTCAGGATTCCCGGTTCAAACCTCTCGTACACCCACTTTCGAGTGGATTCGACTCGCTCCAAGGAGTTGATCAATGGAAACAGGCTGACGAAGGGTGACATGCCCGGCTGTGGACAGATGTGGGCCGCAGGAGCCGATATGTCGACCCTGTCGCAGTTTGTTGTCGACTTGTCCCCAGGTCGAGATGCAGCCTGTGGAAAACTTCTGTGGACAGAGAAAATCCGCAGGTAGGACTGCGGACAGGAGGGGACGGACCGGGGGACAAAGGGCCGGGGTAAGGGGCGGGAGGGGAAGGGACCGGAGGGGAAGGGACCGCGAAGGGCTTACGCCCGACCGTCCTGCGCCCGCGCCAGCCAGTCCGAAGCCGAGACGAAGTCGGCGTCCGTCGTTCCGGGACGCAGCGCGCGGACCTCCGAGGGCGCGACGCCCGCCCGCGGATACGAGCCGAGGAAACGCACCTTCGGCGAGATCCGCTTGAGCCCCATCAGGGCCTCACCGACCCGGCGGTCCGAGATATGACCCTCGGCGTCCACGGCGAAGCAGTAGTTGCCGATGCCGGCGCCGGTCGGCCGGGACTGGATCAGCATCAGGTTGACCCCGCGTACGGCGAACTCCTGGAGCAGTTCGAGCAGCGCGCCCGGGTGGTCGTCGCCGAGCCAGATGACCACGGAGGTCTTGTCGGCGCCGGTCGGTGCGGCCGGCCGGGCCGGACGGCCGACCAGGACGAACCGGGTCTCGGCGTTCTCGGCGTCGTGGATGTCGGTGACGAGCGCTTCGAGGCCGTACGTGGCCGCGGCGAACTCACCCGCGAAGGCCGCGTCGAACCGGCCCTCCTGGACGAGCCGGGCCCCGTCCGCGTTGGACGCCGCGGACTCCCACAGGGCGTCCGGCAGATGGCCCCGCAGCCAGTTGCGGACCTGGGGCTGGGCCACGGGGTGACCGGTCACGGTCTTGATGTCGGAGAGCTTGGTGCCCGGCCGTACGAGCAGCGCGAAGGCGATCGGGAGCAGCACCTCGCGGTAGATCATCAGCGGTTCGCCGGTGGCGAGTTCGTCGAGGGTGGCGGTGACGCCGCCCTCCACGGAGTTCTCGATCGGGACGAGCGCGGCGGCGGCCTCCCCGCTGCGTACGGCATCGAGCGCCGCCGGCACCGAGACCATCGGCACGAGCTCGCGGGTGGCGGCCTCCGGCAGCGTGCGCAGGGCGGCCTCCGTGAAGGTGCCTTCGGGGCCGAGGTACGTGTAACGGGTCGCCGACATACCGTCACCCTAATGGGCCAGATGGGACCATGCTGCCCATGCCCGGCGGGTCACCCGTGCGGGGAGCCTTCAGCCTTCACCCTTCGAGCAGCCGCTGCCCCACGTACTCACCCTTGCCCGGCCCGCCCGGCACCGCGAACAGCCCGCTCGACTCGTGCCGGATGAACGAGGACAGCGCGTCGCCGCGGTCGAGCTTGCGCTGCACCGCGGTGAAGCCGCGCAGCGGGTCCGCCTGCCAGCAGATGAAGAGCAGCCCGGCGTCCGGTGTCCCGTCCGCCGCGATCCCGTCGTGGTACGAGAACGGGCGGCGCAGCATCGCGGCCCCGCCGTTCTGGTCCGGGCGCGAGATGCGGGCGTGGGCATCGGCCGGGATGGCGACCTTGCCGTCGGCGCCCACCTTGTCGAGCTCCGGCTCCGTGGTCTCCGTACCGCCCGTCAAGGGCGCACCGTCCGACTTGCGGCGGCCGATGACCTTCTCCTGGGCGTCGACCGAGAGTTTCTCCCAGTCGTCGAGCAGCATCCGGATCCGGCGCACCACCGCGTACGAGCCACCGGCCATCCACGAGGGGTCGCCCGAAGCCGGCACGAAGATCCGCTGGTCGAAGTCGGATTCCGAGGGCTTGGGGTTGTTGGTGCCGTCGACCTGCCCCATCAGATTGCGTGCCGTCATGGGGTGGGCGGTGGCGCCCGGCGAGCGGTTGAAGCCGTTCATCTGCCACCGCACGCGCGCCGCGCTCCCCGCGTCCTTCTGCAGCGCACGCAGCGCGTTGAAGGCCACAAGGGCGTCGTCGGCGCCGATCTGGATCCACAGATCGCCGTCGGAGCGCTTGCGGTCCAGCTGGTCCGAGGAGAACGGCGGCAGCGGATCGAGCGCGCCGGGGCGCTGCTTCTCGAGTCCCGTACGGGAGAAGAAGCTGTGGCCGAAGCCGAAGGTGACGGTCAGCGAGGACGGGCCCGCGTCAAGCGCGATGGCCGTGGCGCCGTCCGAGACCTCGCCCCGCATCAGCCGCTCGGCCGTCGCCGACCAGCGCCGCAGCAGCGCCGCCGCCTCCTTGCGGCCCGCGCCCGGTGCGAGGTCGAAGGCGATCAGATGGCCGCGGGCGTGCAGCGGTTCGAGGATGCCGGGCTGGTGCTCGCCGCCCCAGACGGCCTCGGTCGAGCCGAGCGTCGACAGCGCGGCCGGGGCGTCCGACTCGGTGGCGGCGTACCCGGCCGCACCGCCCGCCGCGCCGAGCACCAGGCCGCCCGCGCCGACGGCACCGGCGGGGCCGAGCAGCCGCCGCCGCGAGATGCCCTCGGAACCGGACACCTCGGGCGTGCCCTCGGCCAACTGATTCGTGTCCTGCATGGTTCAGCCGATCTTCACGTTCTTGCGCACGGTCACCTGGTCGATGTCCGAGGTCCGCACGGTCACCGCGAGTTCCCACTCGCCGCCCATCGGGATCTGCACGCCGGTCGACGACCAGTGTCCCGTGACGATGCGGTCGGGCGTGACCGGCAGCGGGCCGATGTCCTTGGCCTCCAGGGTGAAGGCGACCGTGACCTCGGGGAGGTCGAAGGGCTTGCCGTTCGGACGGGTCGCCCAGACGTGCAGCTCATTGGCGCCCGTACGGCCCGGGGTCATGTCGATGCGCAGGTTGCCCTTGCCGTCCTCGCCCTTGGTGTCGAACGGCAGCGTGAGGTCGAGCGGCTGGTTCGCGGCGGCCGCCGGTGCGGACTGCTCCGACTGTTCCACGGTGCGCCCGGGTTCCGTCGAGGTCAGGACCGTCGTCACCGCGAGCAGCACGACCGCCACACCTGCCTCGGCGAGCACCGAACGCCGCAGCCCGGCCCGTCCGGGGTCCGCGTCCCGCAGCCGCTTCTCGCGGGCCGCGGCCACGGCGGCCTGCTGGCGGGCGAGTTGGGCCGCGCGCTTGGGGTTCTTCGGGGCCTTGCCCGCGGCCACGCCGACCTTGGCCCGCTGCTCGACCACCTTCGCGCCGCTGCCTTCGGCGGCCTTCGCGCCGCTCTCGGCCGAAAGCGCCGAAGGATCGGCGAGAGCGGCGGTCCAGCGCCGCGAGATCCAGCCGACCCCGAGGAGCACGGCGACCAGGCCGATCTTCGCGATCAGCAGCTGCCCGTACGACGTCCCGGTCAGCGCCGACCACGAGCCGACCTGCCGCCAGGACTGATAGAGCCCGGTCCCGGCGAGGACGACCACCGACCAGAAGGCCAGTGACGAGAACCGCCGTGCGGCCGAGGCCTCGAGGGACGGCACCTTGAACAGCGCCACGAGCAGCGCGGTCAGACCACCGAGCCACGTCGCCACGGCCAGCAGGTGCAGCACGTCGACGGGCATGGCGATCCCCGTCTGGATCCCGCTGGACGCGTGCTCGGCCAGCGCCCACGTCGAGGCGATCCCCGCCGCGACCACGGTGCCGCCGATCGCCAGACCGAAGGTCAGGTCCCGCTTCTCCGCTGCGTCCTCCGGCTTCGCCTCGGAGGCCTCGCGCTTCGCGTACGCCCCGAAGAGCACCGCGATGAACAGCGCCGCGGCCGCGAGAAGCAGCAGCCGTGAGACGAGCGCCGCGCCCGTCTTCGTCTGCAGGACCTCGCTGATCTGCCCGAGGTCGAGGACGTCGGAGAGCTTGCCGGAGTCGGTGTACGGGCCGCGCAGCAGCAGCAGCGCGAGCGTCGCCGCGGTGAGCGCCACCCATCCGTACGCCACAAGGCGCTGCATCGGACGGGCCGTCGCCCCCTTCGGCCAGCAGATGAGGACGAAGGCCGCGCCGCCCGCCATCAAGGTGAAGGCGGCGTACGAGACATAGCGCGCGATGCCGTAGAGCACACCGACCGCACCGCCGCCGGCCTCCTGGCCGGAGAGCTGCACGGTGGTGTCGGAGGGTGCGCCGATCGAGAAGCTGAAGGCGCCCGAGACCGGATGGCTGTCGGTGGAGACGGCCTTCCAGGCCACGGTGAAGGTGCCGTCGGGCAGCCCGGCGACCAGCCGCTTCTCGTACGAGGCCGCATTGCCGGGCTTCCCGCTGCTGACGTCCTTGATCGTGCCCTTGTCGACCCGCTTGCCCTTCGGGTCGAGCACCCGCACCGAGTCGTCCGACATCGCGACCTTCTCGGTGAAGTGCAGGGTCACCTTGTCCGGCGCCTGCTGCACCACCGACCCCTGCCCGGGATCGCTGCCGGTCAGCGCGGCATGCGCTGACGCGGGCGCGGCACCGGCGAGCAGCGCCCCGGTGACGGCCACGAACAGCAGCAGGAACTGCACGAGGGGAGTGCGGACGATCCCGCTCGTACGAGGACGGGGGGCGGTGGGCGGCATGGCTTGCGGTCCCCTTTTCTCAGCTGTTCTTCGGGTTGTACGTGGCGTCCTTGACCTCGAGCTCGGTCTTCACCGTGCCCGCCTTCTCGAAGCGCAGCTCCACCTCGACCTTGTCGCCCACCTTCGGCATGGACGTGAGCTCCATGAACATCAGGTGGTTGCCGCCGCGCTCGAAGTCGAGCTCGCCGCCCGCCGGGATGGCGAAGGAGGCGACGTGCTGCATCTTCTGGTCGACCGTGCGGTGGCCCATGACCTCGTCGGCGAGCGGGCTGCTCATCCCGATGAGCTTGTCGGCGGCGCCCTTGTTGACGATGGTCATGAAGCCGCCGGCCATGTCCTTGAGCGCGGGCTTCGGCATATAGCCGTCGCGCACGCTCAACTGCGGCTCGGACGCGCCCTGTTCGGACCCGGAGTCCGAACAGCCCGCGAGCAGCGCCACCGAGGTGAGGGCTATGGCGCCGGCCAGGGCGGCGCGGCGCCTCACGGCCTCTCCCCCTTCATGATCTTGGGGAGGTCCTTGGCGTAGTCGTCCGAGGTGGCTTCCTCGCCGTTGTAGAGGACATAGCCCGCGTCGGTCTTCGGCGAGAACGCGATGACCTGCTTGCCGTGCGTGGAGGTGACGGTGCCGTCCTTCTCCTTCACCGGCTCCTCGATGACGATGCCGAGCGAGCGCGCGCTGGCCTGGATCGTCGGGAAGTCGCCGGTCAGACCGATGAAGGACGGGTCCTGGGACTTCATCCACGTGCCCAGGTGCTCAGGGGTGTCCCGCTCGGGGTCGGAACTGACCATGATGACCTGGAGCTTGTCGATCTCGGCCTTGGGGAGCTTCTTCTCCAGCTCCTTCTTGGCCACGGCGAGATTGCTCATGGTGAGCGGGCAGACGTCGGGGCAGTGCGTGTAGCCGTAATAGATCAGCGTCGGCTTGCCCTTGGTCTGCTCGCGCAGATCGAACTTCTTGCCGTGGGTGTCCGTCAGGACCAGATCAGGCTTCTCGAACGGCCGGTCGAGGACCGTCGCCGCCTTCTCCACGGTGATGTCGGTGGCGGCGGGCGGCGTCTTGGAGTCGTCCCCGCTCTGGGTGACGGCGAGGGCGCCGGCCCCGAGGGCCAGCGCCGCGCCGACGGCGATACCGGTGATCAGGCCCACGCGTCGCTTGGGCCGCCCGGCATCGTCGTGCTTCTGGATGGGCATGGGTTTTCTCTCTCAGCAGGTGGTGCGGGTGCGGCCGTCAGGCCGAACGACGACGTCCGGCCAGCACGCCGAACGCCACACCCGCCGCACCCACCAGGATGCCCGCGATGCCGAGCGCCCTTGCGGTGCCGTCGCTGGAGTCGGCGGAGGCGGTGTTCTCCTTGGCGTCGTCGCCGCTCTTGCCGTCCGAGTCGGAGCTCGCGGCCTTGTCGGCGGAGCCGCCGCCGTGGTGGTCGTCGGCCGCCTCGGTCAGCTGGAGGACGGGCGCGGGCTTCTCCGGCTCCTCGCCGCCCTCGACCGGCTCCTCGATCCAGCGCACGACTTCCTTGTCGCTGTACGTCTGCAGCGCCTTGAACACCATCTGGTCGGCGTCCTCGGGCAGCTGGCCGAGCGAGACCGGGAACTGCTGGAACTGACCGGGCTGCACGCCCTTGTCGTCCGCGGTCCAGGTGACCTTGGAGACCGCCTCGGTGATCTTGTTGCCGTGCACCTCGAGCGGCTTGTCCAGCTTGGACTTGGTGACCTTGACGTCCCAGCCCGGCACCGGCTGCGGCATCACGGACGCGAGCGGGTGGTCGGTCGGGAAGTTGACCTCGAGCTTGACCGTCGAGGCGGTGTCGGACTCGTTGGGCACCTTGAAGTTGACGGTGGCGTACGAGCCCTTGGCGGCCTCGCCCTGCGGCTGGACGGAGACATGCGCGAAGGCCGTACCGGAGAGCAGGACGACGGAACCGGCGGCGACGGCGGACGCGGTCAGAACACGAGAGATCTTCATGGCGGAAACTCCACTCGGCAGTGGTGAAAGGTGGCGGGACTTCACAACGCAGCCGGCCGTTGGGCGGCCGTGCGTGCGTGTCTGCCGCGCGACACCCTCCGTGCTGCAGAAGTGCAGAAGTGCAGAAGTGCAGAAGTGCAGAAGTGCACAAGTGCAGAAATGCAGGGGTGCAGGAGGAAGCCGCGTCAGGCAGCGAGCGCGAACCCGTCCGCGGGCGGCCCGCGCCTGATCACCGTGTGCGCGAGTGCGGTGGTACGGGGCTTCGCGGGCGGATCCGGCAGCGCACCCCGTGCGCTCCCGGCCGTCCCTGGCGCACCCGGAAGGCCGGCCCGCAGGACGCGCACCAGCGCGAGCGCAGCGCGCAGCCTCCGTACGAGCGCCACCTCCGCGATCCCCTGCACCGAGAAGAGGGACAGTTCGACGACCCGCATCAGCGCGAGATCACCGCGGCGAAGCAGCCAGCCGAGCGCGAGCGCGGCCAGCAGGTGGCCGAGCAGCATCGGCAGATCGGGCAGCAGGTGCGCGCCCGGAGCCATGCCGTCGGGCATGTGATGGGCGTGGCCGCCCGAGGCCGGCGGGGCGAGACCCGCGTTCGCGAGAATGCCGTACGCCTGGTGAGGGCTGGTGACCACGGCCCCGGCTCCGCACAGCAGACCGGTGGCCTGCTCCATCGCGGAGTGGTCGGCCATGCTCTGCGCGGCCATCTGCTGGCTCTGCCCGAACAGGCAGTGCAGCCCCAGCTGGCCCACCGCGAGCGCCCCGGTGATCGCCGCGGCGGAGCGCGGCCGTCCGGAGAGCGGCACGGCGATCGCGAGCGTCGACAGGAAGCCGAGGCCCAGGGACCAGACCGGCACGGACCCGTGCGAGGCGAGGAGATGCCCGCCCGCGGACAGCGCGACACAGACCGTGGCAAAGGCCACGGCCCTGAGCAGCCGGAACTCGGTTCCGGACCGTGGTGCGCGGGGCTGGGGGGCAGGCATGACCGGCTCATCATCGCACTGGGCTTATCCCGTCCGTACGGCAGGTCCGCAAGGTCCGGAACGTGAGGTTCTGCCCAGGGCCCGGGTTTCTTTACACCTGGTGATGTATGCGGCACATCCGCCGTATGGGCGGCATCACGTCAACTCGGCGATTGCAGAAGGCCGTAGGCGGCAATACGTATCGGTATGCCGAGCCGCAGCCAGGAGGCCTGAGCCATGAGCCTTTGGTGGTCACTCCACTTGCGGCGCGAGGCTGCCAGCGTTCCGCTCGCCCGCCGGTTACTGCTCGGCACGATGGAGACCGCGGGCGTCGACCCCGACATCTCCTTCGAACTGTCGGTCGCGCTGACCGAGGCCTGTGCCAACGCGGTGGAGCACGGGGCTTCGGAGTACGGCTCCGGCGAGCCCCGCCCGGATCAGGACGCGTACCGGGTGACGGCGTATCTGGACGGCGAGAAGTGCCGTATCGAGGTCGCCGACTCGGGGCCCGGTTTCCCGCTGGCCACGATCGAACGGCCCACGACGCGTGACTACACCCCGTCGGCGGACTGGGAAGCGGAACACGGCCGGGGCCTGGGCCTCATCGAAGAGATCGCCGACCACGTCTCCTTCGCCAACCGCGACGGCGCGGTGGTCAGCTTCGACAAGATCCTGAAGTGGCGCACGGACTCACCGCTGGTCACGGTCTAGGGGCGGGCAGCCGGTCACGGTCCAGGGGCGGGCAGCACCGAGCACAGCGCGTCCAACGCCGTCCCGTACGCATGCTCCGCCGGCGCGGCGTACCCCACCACGAGGCCCTCGTGAGGCGAAGCTCCCGCATCCGGATGCCGGAACGCCGAAAGCCCGTCGACCGCGACCCCCGCCCGCGCGGCCCGCGCCAAGGTCCCCGCCTCCGTGCGGGCAGGCAACCGCAGCACCGCGTGCAGACCCGCCGCGATCCCGGACACAAAGACGTGCGGCGCCCGCTCCGCGAGGACCGAGACCAGACGGTCCCGCCGTCCCCGGTAGCGCTGCCGCATCCGCCGTACATGCCGGTCGTACTGCCCGGACCTGAGAAACTCCGCCAGTGTGAGCTGGTCGAGCGCGCTCGCCCACGCCTCCCGTTCGCCCTTCACGCCGACCACCGCGTCGACGAGATGCCCCGGCAGCACCATCCACCCCAGCCGCACCGCGGGTGACAGGCTCTTGCTGACCGAGCCGAGATAGATCACGTGCTCGGGGTCCAGCCCCTGTACGGCGCCGACGGGTTCGCGGTCGTAGCGGAACTCGCCGTCGTAGTCGTCCTCCAGGACAAGACCGCCCCGCCCCCGTGCCCACTCCACCGCGGCCGCCCGCCGCCCGGACGCCAGCGGCCCGCCGGTCGGGAACTGGTGCGCCGGGGTCAGCAGCACGGCCCGCGCACCGGACGTCAACTCCTCGGTCCGTGCGCCCTGTTCGTCGACCTCGATCGGCACCGTACGCACGGAGGCGGCGGCCATCAGCGAGCGGTGGAACCCGAGCCCGTACGCCTCGACGGCCAGCGGACCGCGCAGGACCCCGCGCCCGGAGCCGCCCGCGCCCCCGAACAGCAGCCGCAGCGCATGCGCGAAGCCCGAACAGACGACGATGCGGTCCGGCTCCGTGCGCACCCCGCGCGCCCGCGCCAGGTACTCCGCGAGCGCCTCGCGCAGCTCGGGACGCCCGCGTGGATCGCCGGGCCCGAAGGCCTCGTTGGGCGCGGAGGTCAGTGCACGGCGGGCGGCAGCGGCCCATGCGGTACGCGGGAACGACGCCGCGTCCGGCTTTCCCTGGCCGAGATCGTGCACCACCACCGGCCGGGGCGCCCCCGCCCCCGCCGGCCCGGGGGCCCGCCCCCGGGGCCCAGCACCCGC
>NZ_JAEIMH010000031.1:67119-78733 GCF_016464295.1 Streptomyces sp. N35
CGCCGCCGCGCCGGCCTTCCCCGGCCGGGGACCGCCCCCCACCACGGCCCCCCCCGCCCGCGCCGCCGGGCCCACCGGCGCCTGCACAGGGGAACCAGTACGCGCGGTGGACCCCGTACGCGCGGTGGAGCCCGTACGCGCGGTGGAGCCCGTACGCGCGGTGGACCCTGAACGCGCCGTGGAAGCCGACCGCGCCGCCACCCGCGTCCCCGACCCCTGCCGCGCCGTCAGCCACCCTTCGGCGACCAGCTCGGCGTACGCGCTCGCGACGGTGTTCCGCGTCAGCCCCAGATCCGCGGCGAGCGACCGGTACGGCGGCAGCCGCTGCCCCGGCCGCAGCCGTCCCTCGGCCACGGAGGCGCGCAGCGCACGGATCAGCGCCGCCCGCCGGCTGCCGCCGCCCTCGAGCTCCAAGTGCAGGTCGGCGCCGATGCGTTCGGCCTGGTCGGCCCAGGTGTCAGCCATGGAGGGGACCCTAGCCTTGTGCCTGCACCGCGACCTCATGCCACTCGGCCCAAGTCGTCAGCCGCTCCTCGTACACCGCGGGCAGCAGCTCACCGCCCTGCGTGCCGAAGAACACCCGCAGCGGCGGGTTCTCCGCGTCGACGACCTCGAGCAGTGCGGCACCCGCGGCCGCCGGATCGCCGAAGTCGAGCGTGGCCATGAACGCGGCAAGGCCCTCGCGTACGACGTCATAGCCAGGGTCGGCCTCGGCCTGGACCGCGGATGCGCCACCCCAGTCGGTGGCGTAGGCACCCGGCTCGACCAGCGTCACCTTGATGCCGAAGTGCGCGACCTCCTGGGCGAGCGCCTCGCTGAGCCCTTCGAGCGCGAACTTGGACGCGTTGTACCCGCCGACCACCGGCCAGCCGATCAGCCCGCCCGTAGAGGAGATCTGCACGATGTGCCCGCTGCCCTGCTCCCGCAGATACGGCAGCACGGCCTGGGTGACCCAGGCGGCTCCGAAGAGGTTCACCTCGAACTGGTCGCGCAACTGCCGTTCGGTGAGTTCCTGGACGGTGCCGAACAGCCCGTACCCCGCGTTGTTGACCACGACATCGAGCCGCCCGAAGTGCTCCCGTGCCTCCCGTACGGTCGCGAACACCGCTTCCCTGTCCGTGACGTCGAGAGCGAGTGCCAGCACCCTGTCACCGTACTTTCCGACCAGATCTCCCAGCGCCGAGGCGTCACGCGCGGTCGCGGCCACCTTGTCCCCGCGCTCCAGCGCGGCCTCGACGAACTGGCGGCCGAAACCACGCGACGAACCGGTGACGAACCAAACCTTGCTCATGCTCCGAACTCCCTGTGCAGTAAGGTGCGTTGCTTGTTGACATGACTCTATGAGCACACCAAAGAGACGTTCCATGACAGAAACGATCTGTGTTTTGTCTGGACGTCTCGATCTGGCGAGAGTGAGGTAAGGCGTGGACGTACTAGCGGATGTGCTGGCCACCACCGGGCTCGACGGTGTCCTGCTCGCTCAGTTGCGCTCTCGCGGCGGCGACTGGGGCTGCGGGCTCGACCGGCTGGACGCGGCCGGTTTCCATGTGATCGCCGAGGGCGCCTGCTGGCTGCGCGTCGACGGCTCGCCACCGCGCCAGCTGGTCACCGGGGACGTCCTGTTGCTGCCCCACGGCACCCCGCACGAGCTCGCCGGCGCCCCCGACGCGCAGGCCCTCCCGTACGCCGCACTCGAAGCGGCCCACCCGCCGCGGGACGGGATCGTGGACCTCGGCGGCGAAGGCCCGGCGGCCCATGTCATCTGCGGAAAGTTCGGTTACGCCGGCGATGTCACCCACCACCCCGTACTCGCCGCGCTGCCCCCGGTGATCCACATCCCCGGGATGAGCGCCGACCCCGAACTGCAGGGGATCATCCGC
Organism: Streptomyces sp. N35; assembly: GCF_016464295.1. Classification (NCBI taxonomy): domain Bacteria; kingdom Bacillati; phylum Actinomycetota; class Actinomycetes; order Kitasatosporales; family Streptomycetaceae; genus Streptomyces; species Streptomyces sp. N35. The sequence goes on from NZ_JAEIMH010000031.1 coordinate 69,000, forward strand.
CTGTTGGTGGCCGAGACGACCCGGCAGCGGCCGGGCGCCCGTGCGGTCGCGGCCCGGCTCACCGACGTGCTCTTCGTGCAGGTGGTCCGCGCCTGGCTGGAACGCGCCGACACCACGCCCGACGCCGGTCAGCGCTCCTGGCTGCTCGCCCTGCGCGATCCGCGTATCAGCGCCGCGCTCTCGCTGCTCCACCAGGCGCCGCACCGCCCGTGGACGGTGGAGTCCCTGGCCAGGGACGTGACGATGTCCCGCCCCGTGTTCGCGCGGCGCTTCAAGGAGCTGGTCGGGGTCGCGCCCCTCGCGTATCTCGCCCGGCTCCGTATCGACGTGGCTGCCCGGCTGCTGCGTGATACCGACGAGCGGGTCGGCCGGATCGCCGAACAGGTCGGCTACACCTCGGAGTTCGCCTTCTCACGCGCCTTCACGCGGGCCCGCGGCATCGCGCCCGGCCGCTACCGGCGCGCGGCCGCGGTCGGCTGAGACATGCGTGAGGGGGGGGGGGGGCCCGGGGCCCCCCCCCCCACCCCCACCAACGGCCCGCCCCCCCGCCGATGCCGCGGTACTCCTCGGGCACCGCCAGGCCGCCGGCCTGGAAGTACAGCCCCGGCCCGACCGTCAGGCACATGCCCGGCTCAAGGGTGCAGTCCACGTACGCCTCACGGCGTGCGGCCGCGCAGTCGTGGACGTCCATGCCGAGCATGTGACCGGTGCCGTGCAGGGTGAAGCGGCGCTGGAGGCCGAGCTCCAGGACGCGCTCGACCGAGCCCTCCAGGAGGCCCCACTCGACGAGCTTCTCGGCGAGCACGCGCTGGGCGGCGTCGTGGAAGTCGCGGTAGGCGGCGCCCGGCTTGACCGCGGCGATACCGGCCTCCTGGGCCTCGTACACCGCGTCGTAGATCTTCTTCTGGAGCTCGCTGTAGCGGCCGTTGATCGGCAGCGTGCGGGTCACGTCCGCGGTGTAGAGCTCGTTGGTCTCCACGCCGGCGTCGAGGAGGAGCAGGTCGCCGGAGCGGACCTCGCCGTTGTTGCGCACCCAGTGAAGGGTCGTGGCGTGCGGGCCGGCAGCGCAGATCGAGCCGTAGCCGATGTCGTTGCCCTCGACGCGGGCGCGCAGGAAGAACGTGCCCTCGATGTAGCGCTCGGAGGTCGCCTCGGCCTTGTCGAGGACCTTCACGACATCCTCGAAGCCACGCGCGGTGGACGCGCAGGCCTGCTCCAGCTGACCGATCTCGAACGCGTCCTTGACCAGACGTGCCTCGGACAGGAAGACCCGCAGCTCCTCGTCGCGCTCGGCCGTGACCTTGTCGGTCAGCGCCTGCTCGATACCGGCGTCGTGCCCGCGCACCACGCGGGTCGGGCCGGTGGACTCGGCGAGCGCGTCGGCGAGCTTGCGGACGTCGGATGCGGGGATGCCGTACAGCTTCTCGGCCTCGGTCAGCGAGTGCCGGCGGCCGACCCACAGCTCGCCCTGGCCGTCCAGCCAGAACTCGCCGTTCTCGCGGTCGGAGCGCGGCAGCAGGTACAGCGTCGCCTCGTGGCCGCCCTCAGCGCCCGAGACGGGTTCCATCACGAGGACGCCGTCCTCGGTCTGGTTGCCCGTGAGGTACGCGTACTCGGTGGACGCGCGGAAGCTGTACTCGGTGTCGTTGGACCGGGTCCTGAGCTGGCCCGCGGGGACCACCAGACGCTCGCCCGGGAAGGCGGCGGACAGGGCGGCGCGGCGGCGGGCGGTGTGCCCGGCCTGGGCGATCGGCTCCAGATCCGTCAGCTCGGTGTCCGCCCAGCCCGAGCGCATGCTCTCGGCCAGCTCATCGGACACGCCCGGGTACAGGCCGTTCTTCCGCTGCTTGATGGGCTTCTCGGCTGCCTCTTCGACTGCTTCTTCGCCGGGCTTGTCGGTGAGCTCTTCGGCCACGGATGCCTCCTCGTAGTGACCTGGGGACCACCGTCCATCGTATGTCCGTACGGAAGGGGTTCCGGGGCCTGTAGATATGGCCAAAGTCACGTAGGTATGTCCAAAGTCACGCGAAAAGGACCCTCGCGGCGTTTCCGCTCCGAGGGTCCTTCGGGTCGCGTTGTTCGGTGGGCCGTTGTCGGTGGGCTGCGTTGCCAGTGGGCCGCGATGTTCCGTGGGCCGCGTTGTCAGTGGGCGCCGATAGCCTGGAAAGGGCTTCGGCCCCCGGGTGGGCGGGGACTGTCCCGGCTCAGTCGAACCGCGCCGCCAACACCACCACATCCTCATCGCTGTCCTCCCCCAGTCTCGACTCCGCTCGACCGGGAGGTGCCCCCACGTCCCGCCCGTCCGTGAGCACGGTGCGCAGCACGTGGTCCGCGATCGCCCCGGGATCGTCCCGCAGCGCCTTCGGCACGCTCGCCGCGGCCGCGTGCAGCCGGGCGAAGGCGCGGTCCATCGGGTCGCCGGTGCGGTGCAGCAGCCCGTCCGTATAGAGCAGCACGGTCTCGCCGGGCTCCGGGGAGAGGTCCACGCTCGGCGCCTCCCAGCAGCTCAGCATCCCGAGCGGCGCGGAGAGCGAGGTCTCCACGAACTCGGTGCGCCGCTCGCCGATGATCAGCGGCGGGGAGTGCCCGGCCCCGGCGAGCACGATCTTGCGCCGCCGCGGTTCGCAGTACGCGAAGAGCGCGGTGGCGCTGCGCGCGGGTTCGGTGAGGCGCAGCAGCAGCTCGAGATCGGAGAGCACCGCGACGGGGTCCTCGCCCTCCATCACGGCATACGCCCGCAAGGACGCCCGCAGCCGTCCCATCGCCGCGACCGCACTTGGTCCTGACCCGGTCACGGATCCGACCGCGAGCCCGAGCGCGCCCTCCGGCAGCGGCAGCGCGTCGAACCAGTCGCCGCCGCCGCGCGGCCCGGTGCGGTGCCGGGCGGCGAGCTGGACGCCGGCGACCCGGGGGAGCCGGCTCGGCAGCAGTTCCTCGGCAATGGTCGCCATGGTCGTACGGGCGCGTTCGAGCTCGACGAGACGGGCCAGGTGTTCGCCCGCGTACCGCATGTAGAGGCCGATCAGATGGCGCTGGCGCTCCACGGGCTCGGCCGGCTCGTCGTACAGCCAGACCGCCGCACCGAGCCGGTCCGCCGCTCCCGGCCGTCCCGCCGTGTCGCAGGTGAGCGGCACGGCATAGCTGGCCGCGTAGCCGAGCCGGTCCGCGACCGAGCGGTGGCGCGGGTCGAGGTTCTCCTCGGCGAGCAGATCGGGCTGGGCGATCCCGCATTCGCCGGGGCCCAGCGGTCCGGAGCCGTCGAGCAGCCGCCCGTACGAGGTGGCGTCGCGCGGCACGGTCTCCAGATGTCCGAGATCGGCCCGTTCGAGACCGAGCCCGGTCATGGTGTCGGGGCCGAGCCGGTCGGAGGGTTCGAGGATGACGAGTCCGCGGCGGGCTCCGACCAGTGCGGCACCGGCGCGCAGCAGTTCGCGCAGGCAGTCCTCGAGCACGGCCGTGCGCGTCAGCCGCTCGGTCAGCTCGTGGAGCGTGGTGAGGTCGGAGACCCAGCCGGCGAGCCGGTCCTGGATCACGACCGCCGGGGTGGCGGTCGCCGGGGCGCAAGGGAGCGCCGAGGTGTGTGCGGGGGCGGGAACCGAAGAAGAGCTGGGATCGATTCCGGCCACTTTCGGAAGGTGAGGGGCGTTCATGGCGTGGTTCGCATCCGGTATTCCGGACGGTCCATATTGCTCAATAGCATCGCAAACCCCCATGTCATTCTGCGCCGCCAGCAATAGGTCCACATCTACACGCCCTGGTCTGGGGATGTCCAGCATTGTCCTGCGAGGATTCCTGGTGTCCATGGGATGTACGAGGCAACTGTGACGAAAAAGGGAACTTGGCGAAAAACAGCCCTGACCAATCCGTTATTGATGTCGACTGGGCTGCGTTCGACGGCACGGCGGGCGGGACGGGTACGTACTCAGGGAAGAACAGCCACAGTTGGCGCTGTTTCTGAACCAGACGACGGACCTATACGTCTTAGAGAGCGAAGGCCGTGCTCCGGCCGTATGGCTCATGGCGGTTCGCAAGCGGGACAAGCACCAGGGCAGGCAAGGCGCATCAAGCGCCAGGCGCGCGCCACCCACCGCCATGGTTGTAATGGATGCGTCTGCAGTGCGGAACGACCAACTGCAGTCAGGTACGAGCATCCGCAGCTCAGTCCGAGCTCCAAGCGTGGCGCACGTGTCCGCAATGTTCGAAGTGGTCCGAAGCGGCCCGCAGTGTCGGTAGTGTCTCTGCGTTTTCAACGGAAAGGAACGAGCGCTCATGCGCGAGATCCTCGGAAGGCGACGCAGGCTCCTGTCGAAGCGCTCCGGTGGGAGGCCTGACCAGATCAGCGCGGCCCTGACCTTTGCCGGCACCTGGCAGTGGCCGGTGCTCCCCGGCGTGGGATTGCAGCAGCCGGGATCGCCGCAATGCGCATGTCCCGACCCCGAGTGCGCCACCCCCGGCGCCCACCCGTTCGACCCCGGCATCCTGGCCGCGACCAGCGATGAGCGGATGGTCCGCTGGTGGTGGACCAACCGTCCGACGGCTCCGGTCGTCCTGGCGACAGGCGGCCCGGGCCCCAGTGCGGTGAGCCTGCCGGCCATCGCGGCGGCCCGCTCCCTCGCCGTGCTCGACCGCGCGGGCGTCCGCGTCGGCCCGGTCGTCGCGACCCCCGACCGCTGGTCGCTGCTCGTCGCGCCGTACTCGATGCCCCACCTCGGCGAACTGCTCTACGCCAAGGACCATGTGCCCGGTTCGCTCCGCTTCCACGGCACCGGCGGCTATGTCGTCCTGCCGCCCTCGGAGACCGGCCAGGGAGAGGTCCGCTGGGAGCGTGCCCCGCTGCCCGGTTCGGCCAGTCCGTGGCTGCCGGACATCGAGGCCCTGGTGGATGTTCTGGTCGACACCCTCACTCATACGGGTGTGAGCGCGCCCGAGTTCTAGGCAGCTTGGGCGCGCGCGGGGCCTGAGGGCCCCGGGCCGTCGCTATCTTCGGGCTCACCTCCGTTGTTGTGCCGTTCAGTTGAACAGGTGGGTCCGTTGCAGCGAGCACGTATGTCCGCGCTCCTCGCCGTTGTGCTGCTCGCGGTCCTGCTGCCGCTCGCGGGTGCGGCGGCGGGTCCGGTGGGCTCCTTCGACGAAGACGTACGGGCGAAGGACTCACCGGCGAGGGACGTGCCGGCGAAGGACGGGCCGGCGAAGAACGGGGACGTGCGGGCGAAGGCGGACACACCTGTCGAGGCGCCCGGCGACGGGACGGACGAGAGAGCCGGGCAGCCGGCGAAGCAGGCGCGGACCTCCGGTCTGCTGTCCGGGCTCGGCCTGACGACCGCGGCGCAGTGCGGACCCGAACTCGCTTCCCCCGAGGGCGTCGAGGCCCAGACCTGTGTGCTGAGCCAGGGCGGGGACACGTGGGCCCGTACGTACTACCGCAATGCCACCGGCGAGGAACTGAGTGCGGTGCTCACGCTGATGGGGCCCGACGGACGGACCGTGCAGATGCACTGCGCCGTCGACGAAGGGGACGAACCTGGGGCGTGCGAGACGCCGCGTGAGCGGACGGCGGGTGAGCAGGCGGCGTACTCGGCGGTGGCGGAGTTCGCGGCCCCGGCGGACGCCGACGGGAGCGAGGACCGGAGCCAGGGTGAGGACCGGAGCCATAGCGAGGACCGGAGCCATAGCGAGGACCGTCCGATGCTGCTGCGCTCCGGCAGCAATGCGGCGCCTGCCACGGGCAGTTGAGCGCGGGCTCCCGGCCGGCCGCCCGGCCGTCCGGCCGCGGGCATGAAAAGGCCCGGTCGCTGGCGACGGGGGATGCACCAGCGACCGGGCTACTTGAACGGTAACAAGAGATCTGCGGTTCGCAAATTCGATCTCGGCCGGTATCGGCCAATCCGCTGGGGATTTACCTGGGAAGGCCGGGAGTTGTGACCGTTGTCATACCTTTTCTATGGCTTTCCTGTGCCTCTCGGTGATCATGAATGGCCATTTCTGATCACTCGGTGATCGCCCGATACGTACGCAGTAAGTCGTCGCGGACTGACCGGCCGGTCAGCTCAGCGTGACCTGCCGGTTGGTGAGACCGCCACGGGCGCGGCGCTCCTCGCCGGTGAGCGGAGCCTCGTCGGCGAGGGCCGTGGCGAGGCGCTCGGCGAACTCGGCGGCGGGCTTCTCGACATCGGCCGCCGACATGCCGGTCGGCAGATCCCACACGGGGACCATCAGGCCGTGCGCACGGAACGAGCCCACCAGGCGCGTGTTCTCACCGAGGCTCGACGTGCCGGCCGCGTGCAGCCGCGCGAGCGCGTCGAGCAGCTTCTCCTCGGGGTGCGGCATGACCCAGCGCAGGTGGTTCTTCTCCGGGGTCTCGCACCAGTACGCGGCGTCCGCGCCCGTGAGCTTCACGGTCGGGATCGCGGCGGCGTTGGCCCGCTCCAGGGAGGCGCTGACCTCGGCGTTGGCGTTCTCCGCGTCCGGCACCCAGAACTCGAAGCCCTCGTGCACGACCGGCTCGAACGGGCCCTTCGGGTCCAGGAGTTCCTGCAGCCGGGGCCCGTCGCCCGAGGTGCGGCGGGCGGCGATGGGGTTGCCCGGCTCGGTGGTGAGCGCCTGGGTGAGGATGTCGGCGAGGTCGCGGCTGAGGTCACCGGACGAGGTGTCGTTCTGCAGTCCGATCAGGACCGAGCCGTCCTCGCGGCGCAGACCCGGCCACGCCATCGGCAGTACGGTCGCGAGCGTCACCGACGGCACACCTTCCGGCAGACCGTCCTTGAGCGTGAGCTCCACCGTGGCGGCGGGCACCAGTTCGCGCAGCGCGACCCAGTCGCACTCACCGGGCAGGCCCTCGAAGGGGCGGTGCACCAGCTCGGTCACGGCCTGCGCGGCGGCGCGCCCGTGACAGGCCTTGTAGCGCCGGCCCGAGTTGCAGGGGCAGGGCTCGCGCGCGCCGACGACGGGCCAGTTACCCTCAGCGGCTGCGCCGCGGGCTCCGTCGGTGATCTGCGCCTTCTGCGGCTTCTTCGTCTGAGGGCGCTTCTTGGCCATCGTGCGTCTCCCGGTCACGGCTTGGGCGGTACGGCGGTGAGCCTAGCCGTTGCGGGACGGGGCCGGGGGGCAGTGCGGAACGTGGCCCGGACCGTCCTCGTCCTCCAGGGACAGTGCGGACGTGGCCCGGACAGTCCCCGCCCTCCCGGGGGCCGAGCCCTCTTTGAGGCTATCGGTCCCCACTGACAACGAGGCCTGTCCGCCACTGACAACGAGGCCCGTCCCCACTGACAACGAGGCCTGTCCGCCACTGACAACGAGGCCTGTCCGCCACTGACAACGAGGCCCGTCCCCGAAGGCCGCGACAGCTGCCTCCGGTACGCCCTCACCCCAAGTCGCCGTACAACTCGCCCGGTCCTGTGACACGCGTAGCGAAGTCGTCGCGCCGGCGCCCCGTCGTCAGCACGACCCACACCGTGACCTCGCCGGCCGTGCCGTCCCGTACACCCCACTCGTCGGACAGCGTCGCGATGATGCCGAGCCCTCGCCCGCCGCGCGCCGTGACCGACGGTGTGGCCGGAACCGGGCGGGTCGGACCGCCCCCGTCCGTCACCTCGACCGTGAGCCGACCGGATGTGTCGAGCCGCCAAGCCGCCCGCACATTGCCGTCGCCCACCATCGCTGCGTCCTCGAGCGGCCTGCCGTGCCGGCAGGCATTGCTGAGCAGTTCGGAAAGAATCAGGACGGCATCGTCGATCACCGCTTCGGATACGCCGCTGATACGCAGCTGATCACGCATGCAGTGTCTTGCTCGTCCTACGCCTGCAGGACCATGAGGTACGGCCATGCTCGACGACGCCGGCACCTCCTGTGCCACCACCAACGCCACCCCCGAGACCTCCTTAGCCCCACGCCACGGTGTGGATGCCCCAATGGCCTGGACCGGAAACCGGCCAATCCGCATACGGGACACCGTTATGACGGCCTCATGACGCACTCGGGTCAAACGGATACGGTCCGAACGCGCCGGTGCACTCTGCGTGAGTGACGGCTGTGCCCGGGGTGGGGCACGGCAACAGGTGCGCAGCTCCGGCCGAAGCTGCCGAGCCCCGGCCGAAGCCGCTCGGCTCCGGCGGAAGTCGCTCAGCCCGGCCGAAGTCGCTCAGCCCCGGCGGAAGTCGCTCAGCCCCGGCCGAGCTGTTCGAGGACCGCGCGCGGGCGGTTGGTGATGATCGCGTCGATGCCGAGCCGGACGCAGAGGTCCACGTCCTCCGGCTCGTTCACGGTCCATACGTGCACCTGGTGCCCGGCGCGCTGGAGCTTCTCGATGTACGAGGGGTTGTTGCGGACGAGCCGGATGCCGGGCCCTGCGATCCGTACCCCTTCGGGCAGCCGGCCGTCGCGGGTGCGCGGCGTGAGGAACTGCAGCAGCTGCACCGTGGGCAGTGTCGGGGCGGCCGCCCGGATCCGGTGCAGGGAACGGGCCGAGAAACTCATCACCCGTACCGGAGAATCCGCCGGCGTCTTGGGCGCGTCCAGACCGAAGCGCTTGAGCAGGAGCAGCAGCCGCTCCTCGACCTGGCCCGCCCAGCGGGTGGGGTGCTTGGTCTCGATGGCCATCTCCACGGGGCGGCCCGCGTCCGCGACCAGTTCGAGCAGGCGCTCGAGGGTGAGGACGGAGGTGTCCTCCCACTCCGGGCCGTCCTCTCTGTTCTTCCAGGAGCCGAAGTCGAGGGCGGCGAGATCGGCGAGTTCCAGGGCCGAGACGGCGCCGCGGCCGTTTGACGTACGGTTGACGCGCCGGTCGTGCACACACACGAGGTGTCCGTCGGCCGTGAGCCGGACATCGCATTCCAGCGCGTCCGCGCCGTCCTCGATCGCCTTTTTGTACGCGGCGAGGGTGTGCTCGGGGGCTTCGTCGGAGGCGCCGCGGTGGGCGACGACCTGGATCGAGCGGGGATCGCGCCCCGAGGGCTGCGGGGTTCGTGCGGAAGTCACCGCGACATGGTGTCACTTCGCGGGGTACCCGTGGCGTACGTCGTGTGACCTGACGGGGTCTCAGCGGATGCGCCGGTTCCGGCCGCCGCCGAGGATGGGCGACGGACACACAGGTGCGGCTTATGGCGCCCTGACGTCCGGTGGGAAAGGCTTGCGGAGCATAAGTGCGGCCAGAAGAAAAGATACTGACGGACGCCGTGGATCGAGGAGTAGAGCTGTGAGCACCGAGAACGAGGGCAACGAAGTTCCCCCCGCCCCGTCCGTACCTCCTGCGCCTCCGTCGGTTTCGCAGGAAGGCGCCGCCGACGCGGGACCGACCGACAAGGGCGCCGCCGATGGGTCCGCACCTGGTGCGGCCGCGCCCGGTGGACCTCGGCCCGATGAGAACGTGACCGCGCCGCTGCCTCCCGTACAGGCGGGCGAGACGGCGCAACTGCCGCCGGTTCCTCCGGCGGGTGCTCCCGCGACGCCGCCGGCGGGTGCTCCCGCGGGGGCCGCGGCGAGCGCGCCTTCGGGTGCGCCGTATGCCGCGCCGACCGCCGCGGGTGCGCCGGGCCATCCCGGTGAGCACGCGCACGCAGCCGGTGGGCATGCGCACGCAGCCGGTGGGCAGGACTACGCGCAGGCCTCCGGTGGACATGAGCAGCCGCACGCCGCCGGCGGGCATCACCAGCCGGCCGCTGGTGGCGGCTGGCCGCCGCAGCCGGCGGCCCCGCCCGCGCCGCCGCCGAGCGGGGGGGGGGGGGGGGGCGGGGGGGGGG
>NZ_JAEIMH010000031.1:78743-94467 GCF_016464295.1 Streptomyces sp. N35
CCGGCGGCGCGCGGGGGCCCCCCCCGGCGGGCGGGGGGGGGGGGGGGCCCCGCCGCAGCCGCCCGCCACGCCCGCGTACGCGAACGGCGGTGGCGGTGGCGGTCAGGAGTGGGGCGCGAGCTATCAGCCGGCCCCCGCCTCCCCCAAGTCCCGCAAGGGCGGCCTCGTCGCGGCCGCGCTTGCCGCCGCGCTGGTCGCGGGCGGTGTCGGCGGCGGTATCGGCTACTGGGCCGCCGAGCGCAACGACGGCGGTACGGACTCCACGACCGTCGCCGCCTCGGACACCCCGGCCGATCTCAAGCGCGAGCCGGGCTCGGTCGCGGGCATCGCGGCCAAGGCGCTGCCGAGCGTCGTGACCATCGACGCGCAGGGCGGCGAAGGCGAAGGCGGCACGGGCACCGGCTTCGTCTACGACCGCGAGGGCCACATCCTCACCAACAACCACGTGGTGGCGACGGCGGCGCAGGGCGGCAAGCTGTCGGCGACGTTCTCCAACGGCAAGAAGTACGAGGCCGAGGTGATCGGCCGGGCGCAGGGCTATGACGTCGCCGTACTGAAGCTGAAGAACGCCTCCGGGCTCAAGCCGCTGGCTCTCGGCGACTCGGACAAGGTGGCGGTCGGGGATTCGACGATCGCGATCGGTGCGCCGTTCGGTCTCTCCAACACCGTGACGACGGGCATCGTCTCCGCCAAGAACCGTCCGGTCGCCTCCAGTGACGGCTCCAGCGCCGCCCGCTCGTACATGAGCGCGCTGCAGACCGACGCCTCGATCAACCCGGGCAACTCCGGCGGTCCGCTGCTCGACGCGCGCGGCGCGGTCATCGGCATCAACTCCGCGATCCAGTCGGCCGGCAGCGGAATGGGCGGCCAGCAGGCCGGCTCGATCGGTCTCGGCTTCGCGATCCCGGTCAACACGGCGAAGAACGTCGCCCAGGACCTGATCAAGAACGGCAAGGCCACCTACCCGATGATCGGCGCCTCGGTCACCATCGACGAGACCAGCCGCGACGGCGGTGCGCGCATCACGGAGAAGGGCGCGGGCGGCACCGCCCCGGTCACGCCGGGCGGCCCCGCCGACAAGGCGGGACTCAAGCCGGGCGACCTGATCACCAAGCTCGACGACCGCCCGATCGACAGCGGTCCGACCCTGATCAGCGAGATCTGGACCCACAAGCCGGGCGACACGGTGAAGCTCACGTATGAGCGCGGCGGCAAGGAGCACACGGTGGATGTGGTCCTCGGGAGCAAGGGCGAGGAGGACTGACCCTCCCCCTTCCCGCGCGCGGAGTCCGCGCGGGCTCCGTACGGGCTCGGACGGGCTCCGTACGGGCTCCGTACGAAGGCGGACGGGCTCCGTACGACTCCGTATGAAGGCGGACGGCTGCACTGCCGTCCGCCTTCGGTGTGTCACGGGGCCGGAGCGGGTCCGGTCCGTTCGCTGTGCACGGGGCACCCCCGCAGCCCCGGCCGTGGCCAGGTGCCCAGGTCCTCGATGCGGTAGCCGTCCGGGTAGCCCTTGATCTCGCGGTTCTGGCGCGCGAAATGCGGTGCCCCGCGCGGCGGGAGCAGCCGCACCGCCCGGCCGCGCAGGCGTACCGCGCGCCGGACCAGGGAGCGGGTCAGGGCGGGCGGGGCCTGGTAGCGGAAGGCGCTCAGCAGATGGTCGTCTAGGAGCGCGAGGACGCCGGTGCGCAACAGGGGTGCGAGCGGGGCCGGATACCAGGAGGCCATCAGGGCGAGCGTCGCGTCGGAGACCTCGCGCGAGCGGGCGTCCCAGGCGAAGTGGGCGGCCTCGTAGGAGTCCAGGCAGTGCTCGAACTCCTCGTAGGTGGCGGGGATATCGGGGATACCCATGTGCCGGCCGAGGGTGCGGTAGTGGGCGACCGTGGCCAGCGTCTCGTGCTGCGAGAGCCGGCGCCAGCCGTAGGCGTCGATCCAGCGTTTGGGCATCACCACGAACGTGGACAGGACATAGCGCATGTCGTCGTCGGCGATGGCGTAGCTGCGGTGCATCCGGTTGATCCGGCGGATGGCCGTACGGCCCTCGTCGGATCCGAAGCCGAACTCCACCACGGCGTCGAGCAGGAGGGCGGTGTCGTCGTACCGTTTCTGCGAACGGGCCGTCAGCTCGGCTGTCTCCGCGAGCAGTCGGCCGATGCTCGGCACGGCGTACGTGCGGTACAGGGCGAGTTCGAGGGCCCGGGTGACGTCCCACGGGAACTCGTACGCGACCATCAGCCGGTAGATCTGCGTGGCGTCGCGCTCCGGGTCCAGGCGGCGGATCCGCGCGAGCCGCTCGTAGCGCTTCGACGTCATCGAGGTGCCTCCCTGCGGGATCGCGGTCCGGGGACGATGACGTTCCTACCACCCTCAGGGGCATGGCGGCAGAGGGCGGCCAGGGCCCGGACGGCAAGGGGGAGGCCGCGCCCGCCGGGATGCGATGCCATACCCGCGGGCGCCGCCGCCGTCAGCGGCGCCCGCGTACGGCAGGTCCCCGGTCAGCGCACCGTGACCGCCACCGGGTCCGAGGTGTGGCAGACCGAGGTGTCGAGCATCGTGTAGGCGTCCGACTCCGGTCGGGTGCACGCGATGACGCGCAGCTCGTTGGGGCCCTTCATACCGAGCTTGACCCGCATGCTGTAGGTGAGGTCGTTCTTGGTGCGCACCGTCGCCGGCAGGCTGACCCACCCCTTCTTCTGCCGCTGCTGCAGCGTCACTTCGGTGCCTGCGGGCAGGGTCGGGACGGTTCCGCGCATACGGAACTCCTCCTGGGCGGCGACGGTCCGTACGGTCGCCTCGGCCGTCAGCTGCGGCAGCTGCCGGTCGTCCGCCGGGCCGGGGTGGAGCGGACCCGCGGCGGCGGGCAGTGCCGGTACGGCGCACAGGAACAGTCCTGCGCCGACGGTCGCGATACGAGTGACGACGGGGTTCACGTGCGGTCCTCCAGGGGATGTCGTGCCTCAGCGAACCCCTCAGCCATGCGCGCTCCGCCCCCACCGCAAACGCCTGCTCGCCCGCGTGGCCCACGGATCGCCCGAGCGTCCGGCCTCCGGACGCGACGCACGCACGCACGCAGAAGGGGCGCCGCCGGCTCGGCGACACCCCTTCTGAACCAGTCCCCGCGGACCACTGCGGTGGGTGTGGGATTTGAACCCACGGTGGCTTGCGCCACGACGGTTTTCAAGACCGTTCCCTTAGGCCGCTCGGGCAACCCACCTCGCTCCGCGCCACCAGGGGCGGAGCCAGTACAGCGTACCGGCCGTGTGAGGGGGCGAGGGGGTGGGTCCGGCTCAGGCCTCACGGCCCGCGGTGAGGCGTGCCGCCGAGGCGATCGTGGCCCGTGCCTCGCGTTCCGTGAGCCCCGTGCGGACCGCCGCGTCCGTCAGATGGCGGGCCAGATCGTCGCCGATGCCGTTCTCGTACGCGCGGCAAGCCGCCCAGAACAGGCGGGTGTTGCGCTGTCCGACCCGTGCGCCGAGGACGAACTGGATCAGTCCGCGGCCCTGGTGCGAGCCGCCCGCGGGAGGTGCCTTCGTACGCGGCGGGGGTGTGAGGAGGCGCAGCAGGGCGCGCGGGCAGGGAGCGGGCGCCAGGTGGGCGGTGCCGGGGGCGGTGCTGTAGACACCGTGTTCGCTGCGGGAGCCGGGGCCGACGAGATAGCCGCCGGCGCCGCGTACGTCGATACCGGGGGCCAGGCGGCTGGCCGAGTTGGGGACGACGATGTCGGGCGGGCCCGAGAGCCAGAGGTGGCGGCCGCCGCTGGGCGTCATCACGACGACGGTCGGCGGGATCGTGAAGAGATGGCGTAAGGCCAGCTCGCGCAGGAGGGCCGAGGAGTCCGTGTCCGCCTTCGTGTCGAGGTCGATGCCGATCAGGTGGTGCGGCGGAAGCCCGCACGCGATGCCGTATCCCGTGGACCAGGGGGCGGCGGCGAAGAGTTCGCGGATACGGAAGGGGTCGGTGCTCGCGTCGTAGACCCCGTGCCCGGGGCGGCCGCATTCGCCGTGGCACTGGGGCGCGTCCACGGGGTCCTCGTGGTGCGGGGAGCGCAGCGCGGGGAGCTTGCTGCGGGAGAGCGGGATCACGGCGAGACCGCGTTCGGCGGCGGACAGGGCGTGGGCGAGGGCCAGGGTCGTGGCATGCCGGTCGAAGGTGGCCATGCGTTCATTTTCGTACGAGTGTTCGAAGAAGGGAAGGGGGGATCCCTGCCTCGTACGGGTGAGTCCGGCGACGCCGGGGTGTGAGGAGCCGGAACGCTTCCTCCCTTGCGGCGCCCGGCAGGCGTGCTCGCTGAGGCGTCAGCACGCCACTGACCTGCGGCAACTTTCGATTCGTGCAGGTTTATCGACATGTCCTCACACTCGCGAGGGAAAGATCCGTTCAGGGGTGGTTCGCCGGGGTTCGTTGGGCAACTCTGATCTCGCGACGTCGTGCACATCGCCAAGGCGGTCGGCCAACTGCCCTGGTACAAGCCGCACTTACCGGCCCAGCCGGTTCTGATCCGCCGGGTCCGCCCGGTCGATGGAGGAATTGACATGGCAAGCATCCGTACCGCCCGCATCATCGCCGCCGCTGCCGCCCTGCCCCTCGCAGCCGCCCTGTTCACCGGGGTCGCGCAGGCCGACAACGGCGGGTTCGCGGACGACGGATCGAACACGAGCGTGGCCAGCATCGTCGGCAGCGGTGTGGGCAAGAACAACAACGGCAACTCCGGCACCAACCAGCAGGTCGCGACCGGTGCCGGCGCCTCCAACCAGAACAACCAGGCCCAGGTGAACGGATCGGGCTTCACGGCGATCCACCAGTCCAACGAGAACATCGAGGTGAACTTCACCGAGCTCTGGTAGGCCCCGGGACCGGTTCGGCCGGCCCGAGGGGGGATGGGGGAACGGCTCGCGCGGCGGCACCTTTCCGAGGGGCCGCCGCGCCGGCGCGTTCCCCGGCCCGCCCTTCCGGGCTGGCCCGGTGCCCCTGTCCGGCTGCCCGGACGCTCTCTGCACCTTGACACCGATAGGCATCTGACGGACAGTCAGAAACCTTCATTCGTACGAGGTCAGGGAGGCCGCCGCCGTGCACCTCGCCCCAACCGAGCGCCAGCAGGAGCTGCGCGCCGAGCTGCGTGCGTATTTCCGGGACGTGATGCCGCCCGACCGCACCGCGCTCGCCGGCGACCCCGCCGAACAGCGCCGGCTGCTCCGGCGGATCGGCGCGGACGGCAGGCTCGGGCTCGGCTGGCCCGAGGAGTACGGGGGTCAAGGGCGCGGCCCCGACGAGCAGTTCGTGTTCTTCGACGAGGCGTACCGCGCGGGCGCCCCCGTGTCGATGGTGACGCTGAACACCGTCGGACCGACCCTCATGAAGTACGGGACCGAGGAACAGAAGGACTACTTCCTGCCGCGCATCCTGAGCGGCGAGATCGTCTTCGCGATCGGCTACAGCGAGCCGTCGGCCGGCACCGACCTCGCGTCCCTGCGCACCAAGGCCGTGCGCGACGGTGGCGGCACCTCCCACTCGGGCGAAACCGAGAGCGGGGGAAGCTGGGTCATCGACGGCCAGAAGATCTTCACGTCCAACGCGCAGAACGCCGACTGGATCTGGCTCGCCTGCCGGACCGACCCCGATGCCCCCAAGCACAAGGGCATATCGATCATCCTCGTCCCCACGGACGCGCCCGGCTTCTCGCTGACCCCGATCCACACCGTGGGCGGCATCTCGACCTCGGCCACGTACTACGACGGCATCCGCGTCCCGGCCGGCAACCTCGTCGGCGAGGAGAACGGCGGCTGGGGGCTGATCACCAACCAGCTCAACCACGAACGCGTCGCTCTGGCCGCGATCGGGATGCAGGCCGAGGACTTCTACGCGGAGGCGCTGCGGTCCGCCCGTACACCCGATCCGGTGACGGGCGAGCGCCGGATTGACCTGCCGTGGGTACGGTCCCGGCTTGCCGAAGTGCATGCCAGGCTCGCGGCGACGCGCCTGCTCAACTGGCGTCTGGTGGGGGATGTGGGAGCCGGGACGCTGGCACCCGGCGATGCCTCCGGCGTGAAATTCGTGGGAACCGAATCGGCCGTCGAGGTGTATCGAATGTGCCAGGAAATTACGGGGGAGGCGGGGACCGTCCGCGCCGGATCACCGGGAGCGTTCGGGGACGGCGAGCTGGAGCGGATGAACAGGGCGGCTCAGATCAACACCTTCGGGGGAGGGGTGAGCGAGGTGCAGCGGGAGATCGTCGCCACGATGCGGCTCGGCATGAGGAGGGTGAAGCGGTGAGCGAGGGCCTGTACGAGGAGTTGAAGGCGTACGAGGGTCTGCCCGCCGCCGAGGGCGGGGTCGGGCGCGACCTGGTCAACGAGCCGATGATCAGGCACTGGTGCGAGGCGATGGGCGATACGAATCCGGCGTACACGGGTCCGGATGCCATCGCCCCGCCCACGATGCTGCAGGCCTGGACGATGGGCGGGCTCGGCGGGCACCGGAGCCGGTCGGCCGCGCAGGACGAGCTGTTCGGGCTGCTCGACAAGGCCGGGTTCAGCTCGGTCGTGGCGACCGACTGCGAGCAGGAGTACTTGCGGCCGATCAGGGTCGGGGACGAGATCACCTTCGATGCCGTGATCGAGTCGGTCTCGGAGCAGAAGACGACCAAGCTGGGGACCGGCCACTTCGTGACGACGCGGATGGACGTGCGGGCGAACGGGGAGTTGGCGGGCACCCACCGGTTCCGGATCCTCAAGTTCGCGCCGGCCAAGAGGCCCTCGACAGCAGGCTCTGCGTCTGGCCCTGCATCTGGTTCTGCGTCTGGCCCTGCATCTGGTTCTGCTTCTGGCTCTTCGAAGCCGGCGGCCGAGGACGGCAAGCCCGCCCGGCGGCCGCGTCCCGTGATCAACCGGGACAACGCAGGGTTCTGGAAGGGCGTCGAGGAGCACAAGGTGCTCATCCAGCGCTGCACGGAGTGCTCGGTGCTGCGCTTCCCCTGGCTGCCCGGGTGCAACTCCTGCGGCGGCGCCGAGTGGGACACCGTCGAGGCGAGCGGGGAGGGCACTGTCTTCAGTTACGTCGTGATGCATCACCCGCCGTTCCCGGCCTTCGACCCCCCGTACGCGGTGGGTCTGATCGAGCTTGCGGAGGGCGTGCGGATGATCAGCAATGTGGTGGGGGTGCCGCATGACGAGGTGCGGATAGGGATGGCCGTACGGCTGGAATTCCTGCGCACCGACGAGGAGTTGGAGGTGCCGGTGTTCCGGCCCGTCGGAGCCTCCGCGGCCGTGGGGAGCGTGGCCTGATGGACTTCACGCCTACGGAGGAGCAGACGGCCGCGCGGGAACTCGCCGCGCAGATCTTCGGCGACCTCTCGACGCCCGAACGGCTCGCGGCGCACGGGACGGGCACGGACGCCGAGTTGTGGAAGGCGCTCGGCTCGTCCGGGCTGATCGGCGCCGTACGGGACATCGGGCTGCTCGGCCTCGTACTGCTCCTGGAGGAGCAGGGGCGGACCACGGCGCAGGTGCCGTTCGCGGCGACCTGCGTGTACGGGCTGCTGGCTGTCGACACGCACGGCACGGATGAGCAGCGGGGGCGGCTGCTGCCGGGGTTCGAGGACGGTTCGGCGGTGGCGGCGGGGGCGCTCCCGGCGAGTTCCGGTGTACGGGCCGAGGCGTCGCGGCTGTCCGGCGAGGTGGCCTGGGTGCCGTGGCTGCGCGATGCCACCCACGTCCTGGTCGCCGCCGCCGACCACACCCTGTGGATGGTGCGGGTCGCGGACGCCCGGGTGGAGGAGGTCGAGCTGACGGCGCCGTGGTCGGGCGGGCGGCTGCTGCTCGACCGGACGCCCGGCGAGCGGATCGGCGGGGAGGGCGCGTACGAGCGGGTGCTCGCCGATGCGCGGACCGCCTTCGCGGGGGTGCAGGCCGGGGTGTGCGCGGGGTCGCTGGCGCGTGCGGTCGAATACACCTCCGTACGCGAGCAGTTCGGCAAACCGCTCGCCGCCAAGCAGGCCGTGCTGCTGCGGGCGGCCGACGCGTACATGGACACCGAGGCGATCAAGGTGACCGCCTATGAGGCCGCCTGGCGCAGGGACGAGCTGCTCGGCTACCGGGAGGCCGCGCTGACCGCGGCCTGGTGGGCGGCCGAGGCCGGCACGCGGGTGGTGCACGCCGGACAGCATCTGCACGGCGGCACGGGCGCGGACCTGGACCACCCCGTGCACCGGCACTTCCTGTGGGGGCGGCAGACCGCGGCCTATCTGGGGTGCGGGGCGGAAGTCCTCGCCGAGCTCGGTGAGTTGATCGCGGGCGCGGCGCCCGCGGGGGAGGGTGCGCGATGAGTGCCATACGGAAGGGGGAGGGTGCGCGATGAGTGCAGCGGACGTACGCACATGGGCGCCGGGTGATGAACTGCCGGCGCTCGAAGTGCCGATCACCCGCACCTTGATCGTCGCGGGCGCCATCGCCTCGCGCGACTACCAGGACGTGCACCACGACGCGGAGCTCGCGAGGACCAAGGGCTCCCCCGACATCTTCATGAACATCCTCACCACCAACGGTCTGGTCGGCCGTTACATCACCGACCACTTCGGGCCGTATGCCGTGCTGCGCAAGGTCGCGATACGGCTCGGTGCGCCCAACTACCCGGGAGACACCATGGTGTTGACCGGCAAGGTCACCACCGTCTCCGCCGAGGAGGGCACGGCGCAGGTCGCGGTGGTCGGGGCCAACGGCATCGGCAAGCACGTGACCGGCACGGTCACCGTGTCCATCGGCGGGGACATCGGCGCGGACAACGGCCGGGACAACGGCCGGGACATCGGCGCGGACAACGGCGGGGAGGCGTCATGAGCGTCCGCAACCGGGACAGCCTCGGCGGCAAGGCCGCGATCGCGGGGATCGGCGCGACCGAGTTCTCCAAGGACTCCGGGCGCAGCGAGCTCAAGCTCGCCGTCGAGGCCGTACGGGCCGCTCTCGACGACGCCGGACTCACACCGGCCGACGTCGACGGCATGGTCACCTTCACCATGGACACCAACCCGGAGATCACCGTCGCCCAGGCGGCCGGGATCGGCGACCTCTCCTTCTTCTCGCGGATCCACTACGGCGGCGGAGCGGCCTGCGCGACCGTTCAGCAGGCGGCGCTCGCGGTGGCGAGCGGGGTGGCCGAAGTCGTGGTCTGCTACCGGGCGTTCAACGAACGTTCGGGCCGGCGCTTCGGCTCCGGGGTCCAGCAGCGCGAGCCGTCGGCGGAGGGCGCGGCACTCGGCTGGTCGCTGCCGTTCGGACTGCTCACGCCCGCGTCCTGGGTGGCGATGGCGGCACAGCGCTACCTCCATACGTACGGGCTGACGCCGGAGGCCTTCGGGCAGGTGGCCGTCACCGACCGCAAGTACGCGGCGAACAACCCGGCCGCGTACTTCTACGAGAAGCCGATCACCCTGGCCGACCATGCCGCGTCCCGCTGGATCGTCGAACCGCTGCGGCTGCTCGACTGCTGCCAGGAGACAGACGGCGGCCAGGCGATCGTGGTCACCAGCGTGGAGCGCGCCCGCGAGCTAAGGCACAGGCCGGCCGTGATCACGGCGGCCGCGCAGGGAGCGGGCCGCAAACAGGAGGCCATGACCAGCTTCTACCGGGACGACCTGACCGGGCTGCCCGAAATGAGCGTGGTGGCACGCCAGTTGTGGCGGACGTCCGGGCTGCGTCCTGAGGAGATCGACGTCGGGATCCTCTACGACCACTTCACCCCGTTCGTGCTGATGCAGCTGGAGGAGTTCGGCTTCTGCAAGCCGGGTGAGGCGGCTGACTTCATGGCCGAGGAACGGCTGCCGGTCAACACCCATGGCGGGCAGCTCGGCGAGGCGTATCTGCACGGGATGAACGGGATCGCGGAGGGCGTGCGCCAACTGCGCGGCACCTCGGTGAACCAGCTGCCCGGGGCGTCGAACGTGCTGGTGACGGCGGGGACCGGGGTGCCGACCTCGGGCCTGGTCCTGGGCGCGGACGGCTGATCCATGGAGGTGGACGGTGGATCCACGGAGGTGGACGACGGATCCCCGGAGGTGAACGGCGGCGGATCCCCGGAGGTGGACGGCGGATCCCCGGGGCGGACGGCTGAACCTTTCCCGTCCCGGGGCGTGTCCCCGGGGCGGGGCAACCGGTGCGGCCCTTCACTCGGTGCATGCGCACTCCCAAGCTGATCATTGGACTACTGGTCCTGGTGGCCCTGACCACGCTCACCGCACCCTCCGCGGCGGTGCCGACGGCCGAGCACCGCGGTGCCGCGCGCGGCAAGGTCTTCCGCGGCTGGGCCTTCGACACCTGTCTGACCCCGCCCCTGCGCACCATGGCGGCCTGGCGGAAGTCGAACTTCCGCGGTGTGGCCGTGTACTTCGGCGGACGCGGCCGCTTCTGCCAGAAGCAGCCGCACCTGACGGCGAACTGGCTGCACGAGGTCGACCGGATGGGCTGGAGCGTGCTCCCGGTGTACGTCGGCTCGCAGTCGCCATGCGTCCTGGTGCCGCACAAGAGGAAGGTCAGGATCGGGCGCGACGCCTGGGGCCAGGGCCGCAAGGAGGGGCTGGACGCGGTCCGCCGCGCCAAGGCGTTCGGGATGAAGCGGGGCAGCGCGCTCTACCTCGACATCGAGAACTACTCGATGGCGAAGTGGCAGTGCCGCAAGCCCACGCTGACCTTCGTGCGCGGCTGGAACCGCGCGGTCCGCGGGCACGGCTATGTGCCCGGCTTCTACTCCAGCCTCAGCTCCGGTATCTGGCACATGGAGCGCGCCCGCAAGGCCGGATACGGGGATCTGCCGCAGGCGCTGTGGTACGCGCGCTGGAACGGCAAGCCCCGCGCGCACCCCATCCCCGGCGTGAGCCCGACGGCGTGGCGCGGAGCGAGCATCCATCAGTACCGGGGCCCGAAGAAGGAGAAGCACGGCGGCCACGCGATGGAGGTCGACCGCAATCTGGTGAACGCACCGGTGGCCGTCCTCCGCTGAGGAGCACGCCCCGCCCCGGGCGAGCGCCCCCAGCGGACCCTCGACACCCGCCCGGCGCCGTACCGCCTCTGTCTCAGGTATGACCCCGAGGGGACGCTCATCGCTCCCTCCACCCTCAGGAGGTGGAGGTAGCCCCCGTCCTACAACCTGAGGCGGACAAGGCTTCAGGCCCTGCGGCCGATCCGCGGGGGTAGGGGGCGCTTCTAGCGTGGAGCCATGACCACACCCGTGTGCACCAGCGCATCGAAGCCCGCCGGACTGGGAGCCGTGAAGGCCACCAGGACGGCGCAGCCGGCGAGGGGTTCCGCGCGGTCGTCCACCGCGAAGGCCACCGGCGCGACGCAGGCCGCACGCGCGTACCCGAGCTTCGCCTCGTATGTGCAGGCCCGCCAGCCGGTGCTGCTGCGCACGGCGCGCTCGCTGACATCGAACCCGTCGGACGCCGAGGATCTGCTGCAGACCGCGCTGACCAAGACGTATGTCGCCTGGGAGCGCATCGAGGACCATCGCGCCCTCGACGGCTATGTCCGCCGCGCCCTGCTCAACACCCGTACGTCGCAGTGGCGCAAGCGCAAGGTCGACGAGTTCGCCTGCGACGAGCTGCCCGAGCCCGACCCGTTGCCGGTGTCCGACCCCGCCGAACAGCAGGCGCTCAAGGACGCGATGTGGCGCGCGATCATGAAGCTGCCCGACCGGCAGCGCTCCATGGTCGTCCTGCGCTACTACGAGGATCTCAGCGAGGCCCAGACCGCCGAGGTGCTCGGCGTCTCGATCGGCACGGTCAAGAGTGCGGTCTCGCGGGCGCTCGGCAAACTGCGCGAGGACCCGGAGCTGACGCCCGTACGGTGATCTCGCAGGTGCCGTCACCGGTGCCGCCGCAGGTACGCGAAACCTTCCCGGCTGATCGATCATCCCCGCTACTAGTGACATACCAGTGGGTATGCGGTGAGAATCGGCGCAACCCTACTGCTCCGTAGCGCCCACCGGGAGGACGCCGTGCTGAGCACGATGCAGGACGTACCGCTGACCGTGACCCGTCTCCTCATGCACGGGTCGACCATCCACGGCACGTCCCAGGTCACGACCTGGACCGGCGAGGCCGAGCCGCACCGCCGCTCCTTCGCCGAGATCGGTGCTCGCACCGCCCAGCTGGCCCACGCCCTCCACGACGACCTCGGGGTCCGTGACGACGAGCGCGTGGCCACCCTGATGTGGAACAACGCCGAACATGTCGAGGCGTACTTCGCCATACCCTCCATGGGCGCCGTGCTGCACACGCTCAACCTGCGGCTTCCCCCCGAGCAGTTGGCGTGGATCGTGAACCACGCGGCCGACCGCGTCGTCCTCGTCAATGGCTCCCTGCTCCCCCTGCTCGCCCCGCTGCTGCCGCATCTGGCGCCCATCGAGCACGTCGTCGTCAGCGGCCCGGGCGACCGTTCGCTGCTCGACGGGGCGAGCGTCCAGGTGCACGAGTACGAGGAGCTGCTCGCCGGGAAGCCGACCTCGTACGACTGGCCGGAGATCGACGAACGCCAGGCCGCAGCCATGTGCTACACCTCCGGCACCACCGGCGACCCCAAGGGCGTCGTCTACTCGCACCGCTCCATCTACCTGCACTCGATGCAGGTCAACATGGCGCAGTCGATGGGCCTCACCGACCGGGACACCAGCCTGATCGTGGTCCCCCAGTTCCACGTCAACGCCTGGGGACTGCCGCACGGTGTCTTCATGACCGGCGTGAACATGCTGATGCCGGACCGCTTCCTGCAGCCCGCCCCGCTCGCCGAGATGATCGAGCGCGAGCAGCCCACGCACGCCGCCGCCGTCCCCACCATCTGGCAGGGCCTGCTCGGCGAACTCCAGCAGAACCCCCGTGACATCAGCTGTATGAAGCAGGTGACCATCGGCGGCTCGGCCTGTCCGCCCGCCCTGATGGAGGCCTTCGACAAGCTCGGTGCCACCGTCTGCCACGCGTGGGGCATGACGGAGACCTCGCCGCTCGGCACCATCGCCCGCCCGCCGGCCCATGTGGTCGGCACGGAGGAGGAGATGGCGTACCGCCTCACGCAGGGCCGTTTCCCCGCGGGCGTCGAGGCGCGCCTGGTCGGTCCGGCCGGCGAACTGCTGCCCTGGGACGGCAAGTCGGCCGGTGAGCTCGAGGTGCGCGGCCCCTGGATCGCGGGCTCGTACTACGGCGGCGCCGCGGGCGAGAACTTCAAGCCGGAGGACAAGTTCAGCGAGGACGGCTGGCTCAAGACCGGTGACGTCGGAGTCATCAGCGCTGACGGATTCCTGACCCTGACGGACCGCGCGAAGGACGTCATCAAGTCCGGCGGCGAGTGGATCTCGTCCGTCGACCTGGAGAACGCCCTGATGTCGCACCCCGAGGTCGCCGAGGCCGCGGTCGTCGCCGTCCCCGACAAGAAGTGGGGCGAACGGCCGCTCGCCACCGTGGTGTTGAAGGAAGGCGCGACGACGGACTTCGCGCAGCTCAAGGAGTTCCTGGCCACGAAGATCGCCAAGTGGCAGCTGCCGGAGCGGTGGTCGATCGTGGAGGCGGTGCCGAAGACGAGCGTCGGCAAGTTCGACAAGAAGGTCATCCGCAAGCAGTACGCCGAGGGCGACCTGGAGATCGTCGAGCTGATGTAGCGGCTGGATCGTCGACCTGGTGTAGCACCTGGCCGTACGACGCGGGCCCGGGTTTCACGTGAAACATCACGTGGAAGCCGGGCCCAACGTCGTATACCGCTCAGGCTAGTTGGTGCCGATCTTCGCCAGCAGATCCACGATCCGCGTCTGCACCTCGACACTCGTCGACCGCTCCGCCAGGAAGAGCACGGTCTCCCCCGACGCCAGCTTCGGCAGATCCGACTGGTCGACGGCCGCCGTGTAGACCACGAGCGGGGTGCGGTTGAGCTGCCCGTTCGCCCGCAGCCAGTCGACGATTCCGGCGCGCCGGCGACGTACCTGCATGAGGTCCATCACCACCAGATTCGGGCGCATCTGCGTCGCGAGCGTCACCGCATCGGCATCCGAAGCGGCCCGCGCCACCTGCATCCCGCGCCGTTCGAGCGAGGCCGTCAGGGCGAGCGCGATCTCCTCGTGCTCCTCGATCAGGAGCACCCGCGGCGGATGCTGCTCGCTGTCGCGCGGGGCAAGTGCCTTGAGCAGTACGGCGGGATCGGCGCCGTACGCCGCCTCCCGCGAGGCCTGCCCGAGCCCGGCCGTCACCAGGACCGGCACCTCGGCCGCCACCGCGGCCTGACGCAGCGCCTGCAGCGCGGTCCGTGTGATCGGCCCGGTCAGCGGGTCGACGAACAGCGCGGCCGGGAAGGCCGCGATCTGCGCGTCGACCTCCTCACGGGAGTGCACGATCACGGGCCGGTAGCCGCGGTCGCTCAGCGCCTGCTGCGTGGAGACATCGGGCGCGGGCCACACCAGGAGCCGGCGCGGATTGTCCAGCGGCTCGGGCGGCAACTCGTCGTCGAGCGGCAGGGGCTGCGGCTGGTTCGCCACCTCGACCGCACCGCCCGGACCGTCGAGCGCCTGCGGCCCCTCGGCGCCGTCGGCGGGTGCGTCTATGGCGTACGACCGTCCCCGGCCCTCGCTGCGGTCCGGCTGCGCGGGCGGCAGAGGCTGCGATACGGCGGGAGCGGCGGCTTCCTGCCGAGGCGCGGGGGCCTCCTGCTGACGCGCGGGGGTCTCCTGCTGTACGGAAGCGTCCGCACGCCGGGGGTCCGGCACGGACTCCTGCGCGGGCTTCGGATCCGGCGGCGTACCCAGCTTGCGCCGCCGCCCGGACCCGGCCGGCGACTGCCCGCCGAGGCTCTGCCCCGAGCGCGCGGACGGCAGCGGCGGAAGGCCGGGCCGGCGCTGCTGCTCGGCGAAGTGCTGCGCGAACGGCACCCCCTGCCCGAGCGTGCGCACGCTGAACCCGCGTCCCTGCGTGGAGTTGTCGTCCGCGGCGGTCTCGGCCGGCAGCGGCTGGGCGACACGCGCCCGCGCGGGCGCCATCGGCTGCGGGTCCGCGCCCGGGGGGGGCGGCTCGGGGGGCAGGGCCGGGGGGGGGTGGGCGTCGGCGGCGGGCCGGGCCGGCAGCGGGTGGGCGCCCCGCGCCGGCGCGGGCGTCATCGGCTGCGGATCCGCGCCGGGGCGGCGCTGCTCGGAGGGCAGGCCGGTGGAGGGCTGTGCTTCGTCTTCCGGGGTCGTTCCGGATACGGGGGCCGGTGCCTGCTCGAGGGCAGGTTCCGCTGCGGGAGCGGGCTCGCGGGGAGCCTGTTCCTGTACGGGGTCGCCCGTCACCGCTTCCTCTACGGGAAGACTCTCCGCCACCGCCGGGCGCGCCCGGCGCCGTCCGCTGGGAGCGTCGACGGGATGCGGCTGCGGAGGCGTGTGCCCGGACGGCACCTCCGGTGTGGCCGACTCGCCCGCGTGCACCGCACCGTGCGGCTGCGCACCCAGGTTGTCGTGCGGGTGGGCATCGATGGCGTCGTGCGGATACGCGGCCGCGGCCCCCGCAAGCGCCGTCGCCTCCGGAAGAGCGGCGGCAGCCTCGTCGAGAACGGTCGCCTCACCCGTCGCACCCGGCGCCCGGTCCGCCTCGGCGGGCGGCAGCGCGAAAGCCGTACGCCCCGTGCCCGCCTCCTCCGCCGCGGCCCGCTCGGCGGCCGCGGCCCGCGCCCTGCGCGGCCGCCCGGGCCGCCGCGCCTCGGCGACGGGGGGCTCCCCCCCCCCC
>NZ_JAEIMH010000032.1:0-84012 GCF_016464295.1 Streptomyces sp. N35
CCGCTGACGGTCCT
The DNA here is from genome assembly GCF_016464295.1 of Streptomyces sp. N35. NCBI lineage: Bacteria > Bacillati > Actinomycetota > Actinomycetes > Kitasatosporales > Streptomycetaceae > Streptomyces > Streptomyces sp. N35. Next base: position 15 of record NZ_JAEIMH010000032.1, read on the forward strand.
GATGACAGCCTCGGCCGCGACGACCTCGGCATGCCCCGGTCCGACCTGAGCGCGCGGCCGTCCACCCTGGCGGGCCGGAGCCCCGCCTACTACGCCGCACTGGCCGAGGCCGGTGCGCGGCGCCTGGACCGCTGCGCCGAGCAACTCGCGGCCTGCGCACGCCAGTCCGGATGGAACCACGACAGCTTCGGCGAGGCCTGCCGGATGACGCTGCTCGAACATGCGAAGCGCTGCGCGCGAGCGGCGGCCGACACCCGTAAGGCCGCCGAGTGGCTTGCGCGTTGAACCCATCCCTCGCGGCCCGGACGACCGCGATGGTCCCCGGGGCCCCGGCAACCCGCGCTACCCGGCTACCAGAACGGCGTGGCCCGGCGGCGCCGGTCACGGTCGACCATGCCCTGCACGGTGAACCAGACCTCGTCGCACAACCGCCGTGCCACCGCGGCCCGTTCGGCGTACGAACCGGGGCAGGCGGGTGCCTGGATCGGCTCACCGAAGGAGATCAGCCACTTCGCGGGCAGCGGCAGCGGCGTGGTGACCGGGACGTAGGGCAGCCCGAACCGGCCGGCCAGGCCCGCGATCTCGCCGAGCTTGGGATACGTCTCCTCCGCGCCCACGATCGACACGGGCACGACCGGCGCCCCGGTCAGCACCGCGGCGCCCGCGAACCCGGGGCTGAACGGGCGCAGCCGGTAGCGCCGCGAGAAGGGTTTGCCCACCCCGTCGAACCCCTCGGGGAACAGCGCGACGAGCTCACCCGCGACCAACTTGTCGCGGCCCAGAGACGGGTCGTCGGTGACGATGCGGTGCCGTCGTACGTAATCGGCAAGGAGCGGCACGCGCAGGACGAGCTCCGACGCGTAGAAGTGCACGGGGCGGGCGAGCCTGTGCAGCAGCAGGTGGTGCAGGACGAAGCCGTCGAATCCCCAGGCCCCCGAGTGGTTGGCCGCGAGCAGTGCCGCACCGGAGGCGGGGATGTTGTCGAGGCCGCTCACCTCGATACGGAAGTAGTCCTCCGACAGCCGCCGGAGCAATTCGCCCACCCGGTCCGGCACCGTCATGTGGCCCCGCTTTCAGATGAAAAGGTGAGAAACCAGGGCTAATAATGTCACGCCGCTTGTTCTTCGACTATCCGCACAAACACCCATACAGACCCTAAGGCGTGCCCATGAGTACCTCCGCGACCCCCACGACCAAAGACCTGATCACCGGCCTCCTCGTCGACAAGTTCGAGGTCGATCCGGCGCGGGTGCAGCCCGGCACCCCGATGACGGAACTGCTCGTCGACTCGCTGATGGTCGTCGAGATGGCCATCTCCCTCAAGGACGAACTCGGCGTCGCCGTCACCGAGGAGGAGATCCGCGACCTCGCCTTCGCCGAGTTCTCCGACCGCGTCGACCGAAAGCGCGTGCTGTGACCCGCAACGGCTCCGTCGCCGTCACCGGCATCGGTCTGGTCACCGCGGCCGGATCCGATTCCGCCGCCACCTGGGACGCCGTCCGCGCGGGCACCGCGACCGCGGCGCCCGACCCGGAGCTGAGCGGACTGCCCGTGACCCTGAGCTGCCGCGTCCGGGGCGCCGCGGACCTGCCGCTGCGTCAACGCGGCGCCGTACGGCTCGATCCCGGCGCACGCATGGCGCTCGCGGCCGCGAGCGAAGCGCTCGACCGGGCCAAGCTCGACCCCGCCGAATGGGACGGCTCCCGCGTGGCCGTGGTCACCGGCGGAAGCCTCGGCGGGATGCACGCCGGGCAGCAGGCCGCCCGGCGGTTCACGGACGACGGTCCCGCGGCCGTCTCGCCGTACTTCCTCACCGGCTATATGCCCAACATGGTGTGCGCGACCCTGGCCCTGCACCTCGGCGTCACCGGCCCCACGTTCGCGGTCAACACCGCGTGCGCCTCGGGCGGTACCGCCATCGGTGTGGCCCGCGACCTGCTCACGTCCGGGCAGTGCGACATCGCTGTCGTGTGCGGCGCCGAAGCGGCCGTCACCCCGCTCGTCGTGGCCGGGTTCACCCAGCTCGGGGCCCTGTCCGATGTCGCCTCCCGGCCGTTCGACGAAGGACGCGACGGGTTCGTCATCGCCGAGGGCGCCGGTGTGATCGTGCTCGAACGTCCCGAGCACGCGGCCGCCCGTTCGGCCCGCGCGCTCGCCCAGCTCCTCGGCCACGGCCTCAGCAGCGACGCCCACCACCTCGTCAGCCCGCACCCCGAGGGCCGCGAGGCCGAACGTGCCCTGCGCACCGCGCTCGCCGACGCCGGCCTGACCCCGTCCGACGTCGGCCACGTCAACGCGCACGGCACCTCGACCCCGCGTGGTGACGCCACCGAGGCGGCGCTCATCGCGCGGGTCCTGCCGCACCGCCCGCCCGTCACCTCGGCCAAGGGCGCCCTCGGCCACACGCTCGGCGCGGCCGGCGTCATCGAGGCGGCCCTGACCGTACTCGCCCTGCGCGAGGACGTGGTGCCTCCGACGGCGGGTCTGGTCCGCCCCGATCCCGCGTTCGACATCGACCTCGTCACCGGACGCGCCAGGTCCCACACCTCGCCGATCGCCGTCAGTACGTCCTTCGGCTTCGGCGGCCACAACGCCGTCGTGGTCCTGGCCCGCGGCTGACCCTCCCCCACACGCGAAGACGCCGCCGGGTTCCGAGAACCCGGCGCCGTCCCGCTGTCCGTCAGCCGTTACGCGGAGAGCCGCTCCCTGCGTGCGGCCGCCCACCAGATCACCGCGCCGGACGTCAGCAGGGCCGTGAGCAGCGCGCCGATCAGCGCCCAGTCACCCGCACCGGTGTCCGCGAGGTGCTTGCCGTCCTTGTCCTTGTCGGGACCGTCCGGGTCCGGCGGCGGCGGGAACGTGTTGGTCACCGTCACCGTGGCCGAGCCGGTCACGTCCACCGCACCGCCCTTGGGCGAGTAGGAGACCGTCGCCTCGGCGGGGACGTCCACCTCCTTGACCGTGCAGTGGGCACCTTCAGGGACCGTGACCGTGCGCTTGCCGCCGGCCGGGAGGCTGAAGGCCCGGTCCCCGGCCGCGAGGGCCACGTCGCCCTCGGCCGTCGTGCAGACCAGCGTGAAGGAGTACGAGCCGGCCTCGTCCTCGCCGATCACCTTCTTGTTGATCACGAGCTTCGCCGCGTCGAAGGTGTTGGTCGCCGTGATGGTCGCCTGCGTGCCGCCGTCCTCCGTGACGATCACCGCGGTACGCGGCGTGCCGTGGTCGACGACCACGCTGTCGGCGCCTCCCGTGTCGACCTCGGAGGCCCAGCAACGGGTGTTGACCGGCAGCGGCTTGACGGTCACCGGCTTGTCGGCCGTCACCGTGTACGTCCTGCTCAGGATCTGAGCGGTCGGCTTACCCGCTTCGTCCGGCAGCGAGCAGGTGACCTTGACGTCGAAGGCACGGTCCTTCGCGTACGAGGCGGCGTCGCCGTCCAGCTCCTTGACCAACTGCAGCGAGCCGAAGCGGAAGGCGTTGGTGATACGGGCCGTCTCGACGGTCGTCGTCCCCATGCCGGGTTCGATGGTGACCTCGGCCGGGTTGTCCTTGGTGTGCGTGGCCTCGCCGCCGCGCGCCGAGGTCTCCCACACCTCGCACTCCGCGCCCGCGGGGATGCCCGTGAGGGTGACCGGCTTGTTCGCCGAGACCATGTAGTCCGCGTCGATCACCTTGCGCGGCAGTCCGCCCTGCGGGTGGATGACGCAGGTGACGTGGAACGGGAACGGGACTCGGGCCAGGACCGGGTCGAGTACGTCGGGGCTGGACCCGATCCGCTTGACCAGCTTCAAGTCGCCGTAGGCGAGGGCGACTCCGACCTGGATGGGTTCGTTGGGCTGCAGAACCCGGGGGCTGCCCGCACGGTCCGTGGTCTCGTTGTGGGCGTAGGAGTTCCAGGCGATCGTCGGGTCGCCGTTCTTCTTGACGTCGAGCGGGGTGTCCATCGCCCAGCTGATGTCCACCGTCTCGCCCGGTGCCATGGCCGGGGAGAACACCAGGTCGTACCGGGCTCCCACGGCCTGCGCGCTGTACGCGTCGTCCCAGGTGGAGGTCGGGCACCGCGGTGCGCTCGAACCCGCGCCGCCCATGTCGAGGTCGTCGGTGCACAGGGGCTCGGAATTCTCGTACGAGACCGTCATCGTGCCCGGGCCGTCGAGCTGCGGCCGGGAGGCGAGCGTGGGGCGCTTGTCCCAGGCCGTGCCGCGGGCCTGGTCGAGGATGACGCCCTTGTCGCCCTGCACCGGGAAGCGGTCGACGATCCGCATCGCGGTACCCGACTCCGTACCGGCGTTCTGGATGCGCATCAGGTAGTGGTACTCGTCGCCCGGATCGACCAGCGCGATACAGGGGTTGGCGGTGTAGCGGCGGCCGGCCGCGTCCGTGGTGGTCAGGCAGGAGGAGTCGCCGACCGGGACGGTCTTCTTGTCGCGGGTGTTGAACCAGCCGAGCGAGTCGTTGCCGGAGACCCACTTGCGGGCGGCGAAGGCCGCGCCCGACTTCGCGGTCAGGGTCGCGGTCGCCGTGCAGTACAGGCCGCTGCCGAAGGCGCCGTCCGTCTCCGAGGCGGCCTCGCAGGCGAGGTCCGGGTCGGAGGAGGTGGCACCGGTCTTGTTGGTGACCACGTCACCGGCGTTGATGCCGGGTTCGAGCTTCACGTGGATCTCGATGGTGAGGGTCGCGCCCGGGGCGAAGACCCAGGGCTTGCCGTCCGCGTCCTTCGAGAAGTCCCACGTCAGTCCGGAGATGCGGTCGCCGGACGTGGTCTGCGTGAAGTCCGGGGCAGGGACGGGCTCGGTGCCGTCCGGGACCGCGGTGTTGATGACCTTGTACGGTTCGCCGTTGTCGCCCGCGAAGGTGTCGACGAACTCGATGCCCTCGGGCAGCGCGTCCTTGACGACCAGGTTCGGGACGTTCGCCGTACCGGTGTTGGTGACCTTCAGGTAGAAGGGCGCGTCCTCACCAGGGGCGAGAACGGTGTCGGGGACCTTGCTGATGGTCAGCCGGGGCGTGCCCTTGACCAGGTCGAGGGTGGCGCTCACCGGGTCGATCGCCTTGGGCTTGTCCGCGGGCTGCAGCTTGGTGAGGAACGATCCGCTGACCGTGTCCTCCAGGTGGCTGGGGACCGGTTCGCCGTTGGAGCGCAGGGATTCACGGGGGCTGACGTCCAGGACGAGGATGCCGGAGCAACTGCTGCTCGCGCACTCGGGCTTGATGACGTACCCGTCGTTGGTGGTGCTGGTGGAGCTGTATGTGACGCGGATGCCGGTGACGTCGGCGGGGTTCACGCCGGCGGGCAGTGCGGCCGAGGAGGACGGGGTGCCGTTCACCCAGGCGCCGTTCACGTACGCGTCGATCTGTACGCGGTTGGCGCCGGCCGGCATCTGGTTGGACTTGACGGAGACGAGGTCGACGGCGTCGAAGAAGTCCCCGTCGCGGTCGGTCATCTGCAGGGTCTTGGCGGACATGTTGCCGGTGTTGGCGATGGTCAGCGCCATATCGGCGTGCTGGCGCGGCAGGCCCGGCACGTACTCGGGCAGCGAGCCCGGGCTGATCGACTTGTTCAGCGAGGCCGAGTCGGACGCGGGCGCGGTGTCCATCGAGGGACCGCAGACCGGGGCGCCGGGCGTGTAGTCGCCGCCCGCGTCGATCGAGTAGCAGTTCTGCAGCGTGGTGCCGTCGGGCACCCCGGGGCGCCGCTCGGCGACGACGGTCAGGGTGAAGCCGCTCTGCGGGGCCAACTCGCCCTGGTAGCTGCCGCGGACACCGGTGGCCCGCTCGAGCAGGGCCGTGTCGCTCGCGTCGTACGCGACCCAGGCGCGCGCGCCGCCCCCGGCGGGCGGGGCCCACAGCTCCATCTTCACGGGGGCGGCCGCCGGGCTGGCGGGGTGCCCGGGGTGAACTGGAGGACGAGGAGGGGGGGGGTGGGGGCGGGCGTCCCGTCCGGGCCCCCCGCCGGGTCGGTGACGACCGGGGAGACCAGCGGCTTGTTGCCGTTGTTGGTCACCTTCAGGTTCATCGTGATCGGCTGGTCGGCCGGGATCTCGTGCTGCGAGGAGTCCTTGGTGCCGCTGCCGGAGGTGTTGGGCGCCTCGATCGGCAGGTTCTTGCAGGCGTCGCCGGAGGCGGTGCCGCTGCCGTCGGTGCGGCCCGCGTCGCCCTTGTACGAGGCGCAGTTGTCGACGCCCGGGCTGGTGCCCGAGGGCAGGTCCTGCGCGGTGACGTCATCGGTCAGCGTGCCGTGCAGGTCGAGGCCGGCGGTGGCGCCTTCCGCGATGGTCGGGTTGCCGTCCGCGTCCACGCCCGTGTAGGTCACCTCGACCTTGGTGACGGTGGTGCCGCGCTTGGCGACGTCCACGGTCGTGTTCTCCGTGTACGTCTGCTCGAAGGTGGACCCGTCGGCGTACGTGACGGTCAGCTTCGCCTCGGTGGCGCCCTCGGGGAAGCGCAGCCGCACCTTGTCGACGTCGAGCTTGTCGAACTCGCTGGTGGTGTCGGCGGACGGCTCGGTGATGGTGATCGACTTCACCGGGAACGGCGAGGCGTTCTTCACGTCGACCTCGGTGCTGACCGGCGAGTTCTCGCCGAGCACCGCGTGCTCACCGGTCTCCTGGGCGAAGTCCCCGTCGGTGTCCGGGTAGAAGCGCTTGGTCGGCTGGAGCACCAGGATGTCCGGGAGGATGTCGTACGGGGCGCAGGCCTCGGTGCCTTCGACCTCGCCCTCCGTCTTCTCCTTGACGGCGGGGGTCGCGCAGTTGTTGACGGTGATCTTGTCCGTGGGCCGCAGCGGGGAGCCGTCGGAGCGCTTGGTGTCGCGGAGCTTCATCTCCACGTCGACGGTGCCGCCGGTCTCGTCGTACGGGAGCGGGTCACCGTTGCTGTTGGTGAAGACGACCTCGAAGCCGACCACGTCCTCGGGGTCCACACCGCGGGGCAGCGGCAGTTCACCGGGCGCGGTGATCGCGGCGCCGGTGTGGGTCCTGCCGTCGGCGGTCGTGACCACGAGACGGGCGGTGTCGGCGCCCTTGGGGAACGCGGTGACCGAGGCGCTGACGAAGTCGAAGTTCTCGAAGGTCTCCGCGCTGGTGTCGGACACCGACAGCTCGCCGACCTCGGCGGACGAGGAGGAGTTGTTGCGTACGCCCAGGGTGATCGTGCTGGTCTCATCGCTGCCCGCGACGGCCGAGCCGTCCTTCCAGGTCTTGGTGGTGACGGGCTTGACCACGCGCGGGATGGTCACCGTGACGTCGGTGTCGGCGGTCGCGGGGTCGGCGTTGTCGGCCTTCACCTCGGTCGTGTTGGTGATGACCGTGCCGTCTTCGAGCGGGGTGTCGGCCGGCACGCGCATGCCGATCTCGATGCTGCCCGCCTGGCCCGCCCGCAGGCCGGTCTTGCCGGCGGGGTTCTGCAGGGGCTGCTTGTAGGTGACGGTCAGCAGCCGGGTCGACTCGTCATAGGTGACGTCCCGGCTGCTGGTGGACTGCGGCAGGGTGGTGACGTCCAGGCCCTCGGGCAGGGTGTCGGTGACGGTGAAGTCCACACAGTCGACGGTCAGTCCGGAGCACTGGCCGGTAAGGGTGTAGATGAACTCGTCGCCGGGCTCCAGCGGATCGCCGCCCGTGTCGTTGGTCTTGGTGATGCTGACAGCGCTCCGCGGATCGTCGGGCGGCGCCGGCACCGCGGGCACAGCGGCCGCCTGCGAGCCGTAGAGGACCGCGAGCGCCGTCGTCGTACTGAGAGACAGGCGTGAGAGCCCGCGGAGATGTCCCGGCATGGAGGTCCTTCGTCCGGCTGCCTGATGCGATTGCTCAAGGCAACGTAAAGACCTGCGCCAGGACGGGCGGCAGTCCCACGCCACAGATCTAACGATCCCTCAGCGAGATGCGGCCGAATGCAGCAGCCTTCCACCCGATGGGGTGGCGGGCGTCAACTGCGGGGTGACTCCTGCACCGTGCACGTGTCGGTGTCCGCCGGACACCAGTGTGTACGGCCGCCGACCAGGTGGAGTTCGAGGTCGGCGTCGCGCATGCCGTGGCGGTCGAGCGCGGTGCGCAGGGCGGCGGGGGCCGGCTGCGGCGGCAGGCCGAGGACGCCGATCACGATGATGCCGTTGCGGGCCTCGACGGAGGCGATCTGCCACTTGCCGGTGGCCGCCCACGCCTCGGCGACCGGCCGGGCGCCGGCGGCGAGCGAGCGGTCGCGGGCCACGGTCACCGTGCCCGTGGTGAGCGGGACGGCGATCAGGACCACGACGCCGAGGATGACGGGCAGGGTGCGGCCGCTGAACTCGCCGACGTGCAGGCCGGCTTCGGAGGCCGCGTCCCGTACCCCGTACACGAGGAAGACGATGGTGCCGGTGGCGACGATCGCGGCCACGTTGGTGGCGAAGAGCAGCGCCGACTCACCGGCGTCGTGGTAGCGGTGCGCGGTGATCAGCAGGCCGGTGACCACAAGGGGCGGTACGAGGGAGATCGCGATGGCGACGCCCGGCAGGGTGTCCGAGATATCGGTGCGCACCAGGGCGAACGCGCCGACCGTGCCGGTGGCCAGGGCGGCCAGCAGATCGATCAGGCGGGGGCTGATCCGGGACGAGACCTGGCTGTTGGAGGCGAACGCGTCGGGCGGCGAGACGATCCAGCCGAGCAGCATGCCGATCACGACGACGGCGCTCGCGCCGAGCAGGACGAGCAGCACGCTGCGCAGCACGTGGTCCCGGTCGGCGAGGACCAGGGCGAGGGCACTGCCCAGGATCGGGGTCATCAGCGGGGCGACGATCATCGCGCCGATCACCGTGGCGGTGGAGTCGCCGATGACGCCCGCGCCGGCGATCACCGAGGCGAGCACGAGCAGCGCCCAGAAGCGGGTGGAGGAGGGGCTGCGCAGGGAGCGCTCGATGAACAGCGCCTCGGTCATCCGCCGGGCGGCGTCCGCGTCGACTCGTGCCATGTCCGGGTGTCTCCCTTCTGTTCCGTACGGTGCGGGCACCCGCTCAGGGCGCGTTCGGCAGCACGGCCTGCTGATCGCGCGCCGGTACGAGCTGTGCGGCGACCAGGGCCACGACCACCGCGATCACGATGAGCGGCATCTGGTTGTGGGCGTCGTTGCCGAGCAGCAGCACCGTGAGCACGGAGGCGCTCAGGGGCAGACCGGTGACGACCGCGCTCGCGGCCGCCATGCCGAGCGCGAGCCCCGGTGTGGCGCCGAGCCCCGGCAGTCCCGAGCAGGCGATGCCGATGGCGCCGCCGAGCAGGATCGCCGGGAAGATCGGGCCACCGCGCAGGCTGCCGAGGCAGAGGCTCCACGCGAGGCCCTTGCACAGGAACAGCAGGAGCAGCGCCACCACGGACCAGTTGTGCGGATCGGCGGCGAGTGCCCCGAGGGCCGACTGCCCGGAGAGCGCGGCCTCTTCCGGAGAGCGGTCCGTGAGCAGCGCGTACAGCGTGAGCAGCACTCCGGCCCCGAGGGCGCACAGGACGATGCGGAAGGCGGTCCGCTCGCCGAGCCAGCGCTCGACCAGGTAGCCGAGGCCGCGCAGATAGGCGACGGCCACGCCGATCAGGGCGGCGACCGGTACGCCCCACAGGAAGTCACCCGCGTCGGGCGTCATGTCCGGCGGCACCTTCGGCAGATGGAGCGCGCCGATCGAAAGGCCGGTCCAGTCGCCGAACCCGGTGAAGACCAGCGCCCCGGTGGCGCTGGCGATCAGGCAGGGCAGCAGCAGCATCACGGGCGCCGCGCCGCCGAGGCCCGCGCTCTCGACGACGAGGGTGGCGGCGGTGATGGGGCCGCCGAAGATGCTGGAGATCGCGGCGGTCGAGCCGGCGGTGGCGAGCAGCATGGGCGCCTTCGCGGCTACCGGGCCCTGCCCGGCCTGCTGCTTCATTCCCCTTACGGCGAGCAGCGCGAGGCCGCCGCCGATCGCCATCAGGGGCGCCTCGGGGCCGAGGACGACACCGAGCGGCAGGGCGGCGAGCGCGGCGAGGACGACGCTGGGCAGGTCGAGCGGTCCGATCGGTGCACCGCCCAGACCGTGGACGGGGACGTGGCCGCCGTGGCCGCGCATCCGCGTGATGATCGGCGCGAGGATCAGGCCGGCGAGCAGCAACGTCGGCAGCGCCCACCACCAGGGGGCGCGGTCGTAGCCGAGCTCTTCGGGGAGCTTCTCCCAGACCAGGTGCTGCAGTTCGTGCTCGGCGGTCAGGAAGAGGAAGCACGCGAGGGCGACCGGGATGCCGATCAGGGCGCAGAGCAGCAGCAGCCGGAGGTAGCCCGGGCTGAGCAGCGTGCTGCGGAGCAAGGCCGTGCCCTTCTCGGTCGAAGGGCTCTGCTCCGAGGTGCTGCTGTCCACGTCGTCACTCCCCTGATCGGACATCGGCCGCCGGTCGGAAACAGCCGGTGGTCAGGGACCGGCTGCCGGAACCCGGCTGTCAGGCGAGGAACTTCTCCTTGGCCTTCGCGAACTCCTCCTCGGTGAGCGCGCCGCTCTCCTTGAGCTGGGCCAGCTTGGCGAGTTCGTCGGTCTTCGACGGCCCGGCTGCCGCGCCGCCCTCGGTGCCCGCGGCCTCGCGTACGTACTCCTTGAAGGCGGCCTCGGCCTTCTTGGCCTGGGCGACATCGCGTTCGCCCATGGAGCGGCCGCGGGCGATCACGTAGACGAAGACACCGAGGAACGGCAGCAGGATCGTGAAGATCAGCCAGCCGGCCTTGCCCCAGCCGCTGAGGGAGTCGTCGCGGATGATGTCGCCGATGATCTTGAAGAGCAGGAAGAACCAGAGCACCCAGAAGAACAGCAGGAGCATGGTCCAGAACAGGTTGAGCAGCGGGTAGTCGGCGGCGATGGTCATGGCGCTCTCCTTTGGTGGGCTGTCAGGAAACCGGGGTCTTCGGGGGGTCCGCGGGCTGCGCGGTCCCGGTGTCGGTGTCGATGCCGCCGGAGGGTCCGGCGAGGAAGTCCACGACGGCCAGCGCGAACAGCAGCGCCAGTGCCAGGCCGATGACGACCAGGCCCGTGGGGTAGCTCCAGAGCAGATACGTGAGGACGGCGGCCGCGATCAGGACCCAGACGATCCACTTGCGGTGTCCGGCCACCCAGGGACCGACCGGTCCGAGGTTCATCCCCGCGCGGTCCGCGGTGCCGCGTACGGCGCCGATGCCCGAGAACCACAGGTTCCGTACGAGCCCGGCCCGCCGGCCCGTGCCGGTCAGCCAGGTCGCGAGGGCGACGATGACGCCGAGGGCGACGGTCATCCGTACGGTCGTGCGCAGGAAGTGGGTCAGCGCGTCGTAGACCGCACCGGCCGCGGGCTGCGAGACGCCCTCGGGAAGGGCGTCCAGGTAGACGGGCCGGAAGACCGTGAGCGCAAGACCGAGCAGGGCGACGGTGACGGCCACGCACAGGGCGGCGGTGACCACGGCGCGGCGGCGGTTGCGGGCGAGCAGGACGCCGCCGGCGATCAGGAGCAGGGCGAGCACGGGCAGCCAGTTGCCGACGAGCTGGAGCAGCCGGAAGCCGGTGCGGGCCTTGGTGATGTCCTCGGACTTGGCCACGGCGAAGTCCGTGTGCACCTCGGGGATCTTCTCGGCGAGGGTGAGCCCGTTGTCGACGAGGCGTTGCTTGACCTCCTCGACGACGGGTGCGAGATCGACGGTGACCGTGTTCCCGTCGAGCTTCACCGCGCCGCCGCCGTCGCCCGTGAGGGCCTTGTTCATGGCGGCGTGCGCCTTGCGGTTCAGCTCGGTCCACAGCGTCTCGAAGGCGTCGGAGGCGACGACGTCGCGGGCCTTGTCGTTGACGAAGCTGCGGACGGCGTCCTCGAGGGAGTTGCCGAGCTTGCCGAGGGCCTTCTCCAGGAGCGGGCGTTCGTCGCTCGCGGCCGAGGAGAGGAGGTCGTTGAGGTCGATGTGGTCCATCGCCGCGTCGGTCACACGGGCCGCCACGGCGTTCTGGACGTCGGGGTCGGAAGCGAGCGGCTGCACGGTGGACACGTAGCGGTCGGTGTCGCCGATGACGCCGGAGGCCCAGGCGGCCACGACGCTCAGGGGCGCGAGGAGACAGCCGAGGACGATGAGGACGGTCGCGAGCGTGGAACGGCCGCGCCGCCGGGGGCGTCCGGCCGGCTGCGCCTGGGCCTCGGCCTCGAGCGCCGCGACGCGTGCGCGCAGGCGCGCGACTTCGCCGTCCGCGCTCGTCCTGCCCGTCTCATCCGGCACGTGGCCACCTCCAGGTCGTAACGGACAGCGAAACCCGGGGGCGGGGTGGCAGCGATCCGCACGCGGCCGTTCGAGTGAACGCGGAGGTCACGCGGAGGCGGCAACCTGCGGGCCCCTCAGCGGCGACCGGAGTACGTCAGCAGTCCCCAGCCCCCACCCGTGAGGTCCTGATGCCGCAGCTCCCCCCGCCCGGCCGGCGCCACCGCCGCCGTCCGAGACATCTGCTCGCCGCGCTCGTCGCGACCGCCGTGCTCGGTGGCGCCGGGTCCTTCGCCGTCGACCGGTTCGCGAGTGCCGCCGCGGACGAGCCGTCCGCGCCCGGGAACAGTGCCGCGAAGGCGCGCGCCGCGGCGCGCGTCGCCGGACGGCTCCGCCGCGGGCTGGTCGCCCGGCCGGCCTCCGGTGGGGTGCTGGTCAGCTGGCGGATGCTCGGGGACGATCCGGCGGCCGTGACGTTCCGGCTCTATCGCGGCGGCTCGTTGATCGAGGAGACAGCGAAGACCAACTTCCTCGATACGAGCGGCAGTTCAGGCGACTCGTACGAGATCCGGGCGGTCGTCGGCGGTGTGGAGCGGCCCGGCGGGAAGGCCGGGGTGTGGAGCGCCGGGCGCAAGGACATCCCGCTGCGGAAGCCGGCCGGCGGCACCACGCGCGACGGGGTGGCCTACACCTACGCGGCCAATGACGCCTCGGCCGCGGATCTCGACGGCGACGGACAGTACGAGCTGGTCCTCAAATGGGCGCCGTCCAACGCCACGGATGTGGCCAACTCCGGTACCTGTACGGGTCCGACGGTCTACGACGCGTACGAGCTGAGCGGCGAGCGGCTGTGGCGGATCAACCTGGGCACGAACGTGCGCAGCGGTTCGCACTACGACTCGTTCCAGGTGTACGACTACGACGGCGACGGCAAGGCGGAGCTGGCCGCGCGGACCTCGGACGGTTCCAAGGACAGCGCGGGCACCGTCATCGGGAGCGCGACCGCGTCCCATCTGGACGGCAACTGCGCGGTGTTGAGCGGGCCGGAGTATCTGTCGGTGTTCAACGGACAGACCGGCCGGGTCATGGATTCCGAGCCCTTCCAGCCGGCGCGCGGATCGGTCGCCGACTGGGGTGACACCTGGGGGAACCGGGAGGGCCGGCTGCTGTCCGCCACCGCGTACGTGAGCGGGTCGCGGCCGAGCATGATCTTCAGCCGGGGGATCTACGAGCGGATCGCGATCGCCGCGTACGACTGGAACGGCTCGCAGATCTCCCGCCGCTGGACCTTCGACACCAACAGCTCCAGCAATTACGGCAAGGGCTATGACCGGCAGGGCAACCACAACCTCGCCGTCGCCGATGTGGACGGGGACGGCAAGGACGAGATCCTGTACGGCGCCATGGCCGTGGACGACGACGGCAGCGGGCTGTGGACCACGAAGCTGGGGCACGGCGACGCGCTGCACGTCGGCGATCTGGATCCGGCGCGGCCCGGGCTCGAGTCCTTCAACGTGCATGAGCACACCGACTCCGCGTACGGCTTCGAGATGCATGACGCGCGTACGGGGCAGATCCTGTGGGGCAGCCGCACGGGGACGGATGTGGGGCGCGGGATCTGCGCGGATCTGACGCGTGCGCACACCGGGGCCGAGTGCTGGTCGAGCGGCGGCGGTCTGTACGCCGCGAACGGTACGAAGATCAGCGACGCGGTGCCGGGCTTCGGTGGCGGCGCCTCGTACAACTCCGCGATCTGGTGGGACGGCGATCCGCACCGCGAACTGCTCGACCACCGCTGGTCGGGGTCGGCAGGGTCGGGCTACGGGCAGATCCTCAAGTACGACGGCGACAGCGAGCTGACCCGCATCTGGGCCGACACGGACGCGCGCTCCAACAACTGGACCAAGGGCAGCCCGGCCCTGAGCGCGGACCTGCTCGGTGACTGGCGCGAGGAGATGCTCTGGCGCAACGCCGACTCCACCGCGCTCCGGCTCTACACGACACCCCATCCCACCGAGTACCGGCTGCCGACGCTGATGCACGACCCCGTGTACCGGCTCGGGGTGGCGTGGCAGAACACGGGCTACAACCAGCCGCCGCAGGTGAGCTACTACCTCGGCAGCAAGTAGGGGCGCGCACGAGGGGCGGGTGGCCCGGCCACCCGCCCCTTCGAGCTGTCCTCAAGTTCCCTGGCAACGGACCTGGTTGTGACCATTGACACCTCCCCGAACGCATCGGTTACTGTCACGCCAGCATTTCGAACGTGTGACGAAATCTCGAACAACCGGGAAGGTCAACTGCCGTGCGCATCACCGGCATCAGCACCCACGTAGTCGGCACCCCTTGGCGCAATCTCACCTATGTACAGGTGCACACCGACGAGGGCCTCACCGGCGTCGGCGAGACCCGGATGCTGGGACGCACCGACGCGCTCGTCGGATATCTGCGCGAGGCCGCGGCCAACCACATCGTCGGCTCGGACCCGTTCGCGATCGAGGACCTCGTCAAGCGCATGAAGTACGGGGACTACGGGCGGGCCGGCGAGATCGTGATGTCCGGTATCGCCGTGATCGAGATGGCCTGCTGGGACATCAAGGGCAAGGCGCTGGGCGTACCGGTGTGGCAGCTGCTCGGCGGCAAGGTCACCGACAAGGTGAAGGCGTACGCGAACGGCTGGTACACCACCGAGCGGACCCCGGAGGCGTACCACAAGGCGGCGCAGCAGGTCATGGCGCGCGGGTACAAGGCGCTCAAGATCGATCCGTTCGGCACCGGGCACTTCGAGCTCGATCATGAGCAGAGCCTGTACGCCGTCTCGTTGATCGAGGCGGTACGGGACGCGATCGGGCCCGACGCCGAGCTGATGCTGGAGATGCACGGCCGGTTCTCGCCTTCCACGGCCGTACGGCTCGCCAAGGACCTGGCTCCGTTCCAGCCGGCCTGGCTGGAGGAGCCGGTGCCGCCGGAGAACCTCAAGGCCCTGGAGAAGGTGGCCGCGAAGGTGGACATCCCGATGGCCACGGGTGAGCGGATCCACGACCGCATCGAGTTCCGCGAGCTGTTCGAGAGCCAGGCCGTGGACATCATCCAGCCGGACGTCGGCCATATCGGCGGCATCTGGGAGACCCGGAAGCTGGCCGCGACCGCCGAGACGCATTACATGCTGATCGCGCCGCACAATGTCGGCGGTCCGGTGCTGACCTCCGCCTCGCTCCAAGTCGGCTTCAGCACCCCGAACTTCAAGATCCTGGAGCACTTCAACGACTTCGCCGACGCGGAGATCAAGAAGGTGGTCAAGGGTGCGCCCGAGGTGGTCGACGGCTACTTCCACCTCAGCGACGCACCTGGTCTCGGCGTCGAGCTCGACGTCGACGCGGCCGCCGAATTCCCCCAGCAGCAGGCCCGGTTCGACCTGTGGGCCGAGGGCTGGGAGAAGCGCGATCCGGCCGGGGCCGACCGGTGACGCACGAAGCGGTCGTCCTGGAGGGGCCCGGCGCGTGGCGTCTGGAGCGGCCGGCCACCGAGGGCCCCGCAGCCGGTGAGGTGCGCTGCCGGGTGGACGCGGCCGGGATCTGCGGCAGCGACCGCGAGCTGTTCGACGGCAACCGGCCCGAGGGCTATGTCCGTTACCCCGTGACCCCCGGCCACGAGTGGGCGGGCACCGTCGAGGCCGTGGGCGCCGGAGTCGATCCGGCGCTCGTCGGACGCAAGGTGGTGGCGGAGGGCTTCCGCAACTGCCAGACGTGCGAGCGGTGCCGGACCGGCGAGACCAGCCTGTGCACGGCCGCCTACGACGAGACGGGCTTCACCCGGCCCGGGGCCTTCGCCGCGTACGTGACCGTGCCGGCCCGGCTCCTGCACCTCCTGGACGACGCGGCCGATCTGCGGGCGGCCGCCCTCCTCGAACCCGCGGCGGTGGTGGCCTCCGCGGTCATGAAGGGCGCGCCCCGCCCGGCCGAGCGGATCGCGGTGGTCGGCGGCGGAACCCTCGGGCTGCTCGCCGTACAGCTGCTCGCCGCGTACACCCCGGGCGAACTGGTCCTGATCGAACCCAGGCGGCAACGGGCCGAACAGGGGCGGCAGTTCGGAGCCACCGGACATCTGCACCCCGCCGAGGCCGAGGCACAGGCCGGCCGCTTCGACCTGGTCGTGGAGACCGCCGGCGTCGCGCGCTCGGCCGCGCTGGCGGTCGCCCTGACCCGCCGCGGCGGACGGGTCGCCCTCACCGGCATCCCCGCTCCGGGCGCGCAGGGCGTCGACCCCGTCGCGCTGGCCATGCGGCAGACCACGGTGTACGGCGTGTTCGGAGCACCGTCGGCGGCCTGGTCGTACGCCGTGCGCGCCTTCGGCTCCGGCGTCCTCGACCCGGCGCCCCTGATCACCCATGAACTGCCGCTGAGCGCCTACGACAAGGCCGTCGCCTTGGTCGGCAGCGGGGACCCGGAGGTCGGGAAGGTGCTGCTCAGGCCGTAAGGCCTGACCGGTGGACGCCCGCGCCCACCCCGTACGCCCCTCTCCCCTCCCTCCATCCCTCTCTCCACCCCTCCTCCGACCTCCGAACGTCGCCCGAGATTTCGAACAACCGAAAGGATCGCCGTGCCCCACTCCCCCGGAGAACCGGCCCTGAGCCGCCTCGGCTTCGGCGCCGCCGAGCTGCGCGAGGCCGACAGCTCGCCGTATGCCTTTCCCGACGGCGGGTGCTGGCGCACCGAGATACCCAGCGTCGAAGGGCCCGAGGCGCTCGCCGTCGTGCTCAAGGAGAGCGAACAGCTCGACGTGCCCATCCACCGCGTCAGCCAGGGCAGCGGCATCTGGATGCTCACCGACGGCGAGATCGCCGAGATGGTCGCGGCCTGCGCCGAACGTGACATCGAACTCTGCCTGTTCACCGGCCCCCGCGGCACCTGGGACGCCGGCGCCGCGACCCGCACCCCCTCCGGCGGCGCGGGCCTGCGGGCGCGCGGCCATGATCAGCTGGCCGGCTGTGTCGAAGACGCGGTACGGGCCGCCGAGTTGGGCGTGAAGTGCCTGCTCGTCGCCGACGAGGGCGTCCTTTGGCTCCTGCACCGGATGCGCGCGCAGGGCGTGCTGCCCACCGACACCACCTTCAAGGTCTCCGCGCTCGTCGGCCCGGTCAACCCTGCCTCGTACAGCGTCTGGGAGCGCCTGGGCGCCGACTCGCTCAATGTGCCGTCCGACCTCAGCCTCCAGCAGCTCACGGAGATACGGCGGGTCAGCAGCGCCCCCGTCGACCTCTATGTCGAGGCGCCCGACGACCTCGGCGGCTATGTGCGGATGTACGACGTCCCCGAGCTGATCCGCAGGGCCGCGCCGGTCTATCTCAAGTTCGGTCTCAGCAAGGCGCCCGGGATCTATCCGTACGGCGCCCATATGCGCGACACCGCGCTGGCCACCGCACGCGAGCGGGTCCGCCGCGGCCGGCTCGTCCTCGATCTGCTCGCCCGCCTCGGCGCCGACTCCGGGATGTCACCGCTCGGTTCGCGCCTGCCCGGTGCGCTGCGGCGCTTTCCCCTGCCGCAGGACCCCGAGGCACGGGACTGATCCGCCCTCCCCCCACCGACCCCGCATACGTACGCCCCGAGAGGACCCACCGCCCATGCGCAACCACCGCAGTACCCGCATCCTCACCTCCCTCACCGCACTCGCCGCGCTCACCGCCCTGTCCGCCTGCGGCCAGGACAGCGAGGGCGGCTCCAAGGAGCAGAAGTCCGGTGACGCCAAGGGCGGCACCGTCGGGATCGCCATGCCCACCAAGTCCTCCGAGCGCTGGATAGCCGACGGCAAGAACATGGAGAAGGAGCTCGAGGCCAAGGGCTACAAGACCGATCTGCAGTACGGCGACGACAAGGTCGAGAACCAGGTCGCGCAGATCGAGAACATGATCGCCAAGGGGCACAAGGCCCTGGTGATCGCGGCCATCGACGGGTCCTCGCTGACCGACGTGCTCGGCCGCGCCAAGGAAGCCGGGATCCCGGTGATCTCCTACGACCGCCTCATCCGCGGCACGGAGGCCGTCGACTACTACGCCACCTTCGACAACCACAAGGTCGGCGAGCTGCAGGCCCAGTACATCGTCGACGCCCTGAAGCTGGACGAGAAGAAGAGCGAGAAGTTCAACGTCGAGCTGTTCGCGGGCTCGCCCGACGACAACAACACCAAGTTCTTCTTCGACGGCGCGATGGAGACCCTCAAGCCCTATATGGACAAGGGCCAGTTGGTGGTCAAGTCCGGGCAGAAGGGGCTCAACCAGGTCACCACGCTGCGCTGGGACGGCGGCACCGCGCAGAAGCGGATGGACGACCTGCTCAGCAAGAACTACGGCACCGATGACGTCGACGCGGTCCTCTCCCCGTACGACGGCATCTCGATCGGCATCCTGTCCGCCCTGAAGGGCGCCGGCTACGGCAGCGGCGGCAAGGCCCTGCCGGTGGTGACCGGGCAGGACGCCGAGCTGGCCTCGATCAAGTCGATCATCGCCGGTGAGCAGACGCAGACGGTCTACAAGGACACCCGCAAGCTCGCCAAGCAGGCCGCACAGATGGCGGACGCGATGCTGACCGGGGGCAAGCCGGAGACCAACGACACCAAGTCGTATGACAACGGTGCCAAGACCGTCCCGTCGTACCTCCTCGACCCGGTCAGCATCGACAAGACGAACTACCAGACGCTGGTCGACGAGGGCTACTACACCGAGGGCCAGCTGAAGTGAGCGCGCCCGCCACCGACACGCACGAGGTGCGGGCCCCGGTCCTTGAGATGCGGGCCATCTCCAAGACCTTCCCCGGCGTCAAGGCGCTGTCCGGGGTCGACCTGAGCGTCGCACCCGGCGAGATCCACGCGGTCTGCGGCGAGAACGGCGCCGGCAAGTCGACGCTGATGAAGGTGCTCAGCGGGGTTCATCCGCACGGGAGTTACGAAGGGGAGATCCTCTTCGAGGGGCAGAGCTGCGCGTTCAAGGACATCGGGGCCAGTGAGCGGCGCGGCATCGTGATCATCCACCAGGAGCTCGCGCTCGTCCCGTATCTCTCGATCGCGGAGAACATCTTCCTCGGCAACGAGCACGCGAGCCGCGGCATCATCTCCTGGAGCGAGACGCTGCGGCACGCCTCGGCGCTGCTCAAGCGGGTGGGTCTCGGGGCCGAGAAGCCGCAGACCCGGATCGCCGATCTCGGCGTCGGCAAACAGCAGTTGGTGGAGATCGCGAAGGCGCTCTCCAAGCAGGTCAAGCTGCTGATCCTGGACGAGCCGACAGCGGCCCTGAACGACGAGGACAGCCGGGCGCTGCTCGATCTGATCCTGGAGTTCAAGGCGCAGGGGATCGCCTGCATCCTCATCTCGCACAAGCTGAACGAGGTGCGCAGGGTCGCCGACCGGGTCACGATCCTGCGCGACGGCCGCACCATCGAGACGCTCGACGCCGTCGAGGCGAGCGAGGACCGGATCATCCGCGGGATGGTCGGCCGCGATCTCGACCACCGCTTCCCCGAGCGCACCGCGTACGAGGGCCCGCACTCGGTGGCGCTCGCCGTCGAGGACTGGACGGTGCGCCACCCGATCGACCATGAGCGCAAGGTGGTCGACTCGGCCTCGCTCGAGGTGCGGCGCGGGGAGATCGTCGGGATCGCGGGGCTGATGGGCGCGGGCCGCACCGAGCTCGCGATGAGCGTGTTCGGCCGCTCCTACGGGGTGTACGACGGGGGTCGTGTCCTGGTCGACGGCCGGGAGGTCTCCACCCGTACGGTCCCGGACGCCATCAAGCAGGGACTCGCGTACGTCACCGAGGACCGCAAGACCTACGGCCTCAACCTGATCGACGACATCAACCGCAACATCTCACTGGCCTCGCTGCCGAAACTGGCCCGGCGCGGAGTGGTCGACGAGCACGCGGAACGGCGGGTCGCCGAATCCTTCCGCACCTCGCTCAAGATCAAGGCGCCCACGGTGTACGAGACGGTGGGCCGGCTCAGCGGCGGCAACCAGCAGAAGGTCGTGCTCGGCAAGTGGATCCACGCCGACCCCGAGGTGCTGATCCTCGACGAGCCGACCCGTGGCATCGACGTCGGCGCCAAGTACGAGATCTACACGGTCATCGACCAGCTCGCGGCGCGCGGCAAGGCGGTGCTATTCATCTCCTCCGAACTCCCCGAACTGCTCGGCATGTGCGACCGCGTCTACACCATGGCCGCCGGCCGGGTCACCGGTGAGGTGGCGCGGGCCGAGGCCACCCAGGAAGTCCTCATGCGCCAGATGACCCAGCACGCAAGGAACGAGTCATGAGCCCCGTCACCACCGACCAACCCCCCACACCGAGCGCCCCGTCGAAGGACCGCTCCGGCGCACAGCTGACCGGTGCGCTGATGGCGGCGATGCGCGGCAACATGCGTCAGTACGGGATGCTGATCGCGCTCGGCCTGATCGTCGTCCTGTTCCAGATATGGACCGACGGCACGCTGCTCATGCCGCGCAACGTGTCCAACATCGTCCAGCAGAACAGCTACATCCTGATCCTCGCGATCGGCATGATGATCGTCATCATCGCCGGCCACATCGATCTCTCGGTGGGCTCCCTTGCCGCGTTCGTCGGTGCGATCGCCGCGGTCCTCATGGTCGAGCAGGGCTGGTCCTGGCCGCTCGCGCTGGCCGCCTCGCTCGTGATCGGGGCGATCGCCGGTGCGTGGCAGGGCTTTTGGATCGCGTACGTCGGGATCCCGTCCTTCATCGTCACGCTCGCCGGAATGCTGCTGTTCCGGGGCGCCACGCAGATCGTCCTGGAGGGGCAGTCCATCGCCCCGTTCCCCAAGGGCTTCCAGAACATCAGCCAGGGCTTTCTGCCCGAGGTCGGTCCTGACACGAACTACCACAACCTGACGCTGTTCATCGGCGCCGCGGTCGCCGTTGTGGTGCTCTGGCAGCAGTGGCGTGACCGGCGCCGCCAGCTCGCGTACGAACTGGAAGTGCTTCCGCTGAAGCTGTGGGTCGCCAAGTGCGCGGCGATCGCGGCCGCGGTGATGGTGTTCACGATGCTGCTCGCCAGCTACCGGGGCGTCCCGATCGTGCTGCTCATCATGTCCGGGCTGCTCATCGCGCTGGGCTTCGTGATGCGCAACGCGGTGGTCGGGCGGCATGTGTACGCGCTCGGCGGCAACAAGGCCGCGGCCAAGCTGTCCGGCGTCAAGGACAAGCGCGTGACCTTCCTGGTCTTCGTGAACATGGGTGTGCTCGCCGCCCTGGCCGGCTGTGTGTACGCGGCCCGGCTCAACGCGGGCACCCCGCAGGCCGGTATCAACTTCGAACTGGAGGCGATCGCGGCCGCGTTCATCGGCGGTGCGTCGATGTCCGGCGGCGTGGGTACGGTACTCGGGGCGATCATCGGCGGTCTGGTGCTCGGCGTGCTCAACAACGGCATGTCGCTCGTGGGCATCGGCACCGACTACCAGCAGGTGATCAAGGGGCTCGTGCTGCTCGCGGCGGTCGGGTTCGACGTGTGGAACAAGCGGCGGGCGGGTGCCTGACAGCCTTGCTCGCCGAAGCGCGCACGGGGCCCGCGGGCCGGGCGGCCGGGCGCCCCCCCGCCCCATGGGTCCCGGGGCGCTTCGACTCCCGCGTCCTCGGGCTCAGCCCGCGAAGGGCGCCTGGGGCAGACCGAGGCCCGCGTCCCGTACGACGAACAGGGAGCCCGCGAGCGGGTGCGGATCGCCCACCGCCGCCGTCGTGATGTAGAGGTCGGTGAGCCCGGGGCCGCCGAACGCGCAGGCCGTGGGCCGCCCGACGGGCAGCTCGACCACGCGGTCCAGGGTCCCGTCCGGCGCATGGCGAAGGACCGCGCCGCCGTCCCACAGCGCCACCCAGACGTACCCCTCGGCGTCCACGCACAGGCCGTCGGGGAAGCCCGTGTCGATCCGGGCGAAGGGGCGGCGGTCCGTGGCCCGGATGCCGTCCATCGTGAAGACGTCGATACGGCCCGTCGGCGAATCGGCGTAGTACATCAGCGAGCCGTCCGGGCTCCACCCCGTGCCATTGCTCACGGCCACGTCGTCGAGCACCGTCGTCGCGGTGCCGTCGGCGGCGATACGGGTGAGGGTGCCGCCGCCGGGCTTCTCGTCGTAGCGCATCGTGCCGTACCAGAGCGCACCGTCCGGCGCGACGGCCGCGTCGTTGCCGCGCCGGCCGGGGACCGGGTCGCGGTGCAGCCAGCGGAAGGCCCCGTCGGCCTCGTAAAGCCCCACGCCGTCACGGAGGTTGACCACCGTGCCGCCACCGGCGCGCGGTTTCGCGGCGCCCACGTGCTGCTCGGTGAGCTGTACGGTGCGGCGCCCCGAGACCGGGTCGAAGCCATGGATACGGGAGTTGAGGATGTCGACCCACAGGAGCCGCTGACCGGCCGGGTCCCAGGTCGGTCCCTCCCCCAGCCGGGCCCCGGCGCGCAGGGCGACCTCCACGCGCGTCACCGGCGTCCCCGTCCGAACCCGAGCCGCTCGGAGAGCTCCTGGGCGCCCTTGGCCGCGAGCTCCGTCAGCTCCTCCTGGCGCTCGTCGCTCCACCGGATCATCGGTACGGAGATGCTGAGCGCGGCCACGACCTGGCCCGCCGCGTTGCGTACCGGGGCGGCGACGCAGGAGACATCCGGGTTCGACTCCCGTTCCTCCACGGCGATCTGCTGCTCGCGGATGCCCGCGAGATGCCGCAGCAGGGCATCCGGCTCGGTGATGCTCCGGTCGGTCAGCGCGGCGAGGGGCTCGGCGCTCTCGACACGGGACCGCAGGTCCTGCTCCGGCAGCGTCGCGAGCAGCATCTTGCCGACGGCCGTGCAGTGCGCGGGAAGCCGGCGGCCCGCGGCGGACACCATCCGTACCGCGTGGGTGGAGTCGACCTTGGCGACATAGATGACATCGGTGCCTTCGAGGATCGCCACATGGACGGTCTCGTCGCAGGTCTCGGCCACCTTGCGGGCCACCTCGCGGCCCTCGGCGGCGAGATCGAGCCGCTCGCCGTAGGTGCTGCCGAGTTGGTACGTGCGCACACCGAGGCGGTAGCGGCCCGTCTGACCGGGTACGGAGTCCAGGTACCTGCGGGCTGTCAGAGTCGCCACCAGTTCGTGCACAGTGGTACGCGGAAGCCCCAGCTTGCGGGTGATCTCGGGGGCGGAGAGGGTGTCGTCCGGCCCGAGGAACAGCTCGAGAATGTCCATGGCCCGGGTCACAGCCGGCACGAGGCGTCCCATACGTCTCCCCTTCCCTCGCCCCCTCCGGTGGTTGTCCGGGATTTCGGGCGGCTTTCGAAACTCCGGACAAGCCTAGCGGCGGAACGAGGGTCTGAGAAGAGCGGGGCGGCGGCCTGGACGGGCAGGTCAAATACCGCCGCCTCGCGGCTACTTGGCGTACAGGAGCGTCCCGAACCCCAGCTGGTCGAAGCCGCCGCTGTTCGGCCCGTAGTCCCCGCCGCCGCCCTCGGCCCGGCCCTTCTCGGCGATCGCGGTGATGTACGGGACGGACAGGCGCCGCCTGCGCGCGTAGTGGAAGTGGAGCAGGTCCCAGACCGGGCGGGCCTGGCCGCGGGCGACGTCCGAGATCACGGTGTGCTCGCGGTGGGCGCAGTTCCGGCCGGTGCCCCAGGTGTACTCGGTGAACGGCACGTCCTGGCCGAGGTTGTACTTGGCCACGTACTGGGCGGCCTTCATGAAGCGGTTGTCGTCGTACCCGTAGAGGTCGTCGCCCTGGTTCCAGGCCATCTCGCAGAGCGCGCCGAGCTGGCCCATGCCCATCATGGTGTGGCCCTGGTCGCGGCCGGACTCCTGCCACTGCGCGAGCCCTTCGTCCTCGTACACGAAGGGGATGGCCTTGGCGAACGCGCCGTTGCCCTCGCCGGTCTTCAGATACGTGAGGGCCTGGTCGTAGAGGGCCTCGTCGTCGCAGAAGATGCCGATCGCCATGAGCGAGGCGAGGGTGCACAGGTCCCAGTTCGCCCAGTAGTTGGTGATGCAGGCGTCGTTGTGACCGGACAGGAACTGCTGGTTGAGGGGGAGGAAGGCGGTCTTGAGCATGTTCTGGAAGCGGGCGAGCTCGAAGCCGGGGTAGTCGCGGACCAGCTCCGCCGCGTTGGCGAACTGCCAGCCGTAGAGGCCGGCGGCGAGGAAGCGGTCCGCATTGCCGGTGACCGTGGTGAGCGTCGCGGACCAGGCGTTGAGGATGTCGCGGGCGCGGTCGCCGTGCTCGCGCGAGCCGGCGATCTTCCAGCGCAGGGCGTTCTGGTAGGCGGCGTGGATGTCGCGGTAGAGCTGCACGTAGTTCTGGCCGGTGCCGCCGCGCACGACGGTGGCGACCGGGCGCGGGGTCCAGGTGGACTGGGCGTGCGGGTTGGCGGTCAGGCGCTGCCAGCCGGTCAGCCACGGGTCGGCGCCGGCGGCGACCTTGACCTTGGCGCGGTTGAGCTCGCCGTGGGCGTTCATGAGGCCGGGGTGCGAGAAGGTGCGGGCCTTCGGGGTGGGCGCCGCACCGGCGCGCGGTCCGCCGCCGAGGACCCCCGCGGGACCGGCCGCGGCTCCGGCGGCGGTGG
The DNA here is from genome assembly GCF_016464295.1 of Streptomyces sp. N35. Taxonomy (NCBI): domain Bacteria; kingdom Bacillati; phylum Actinomycetota; class Actinomycetes; order Kitasatosporales; family Streptomycetaceae; genus Streptomyces; species Streptomyces sp. N35. The sequence goes on from NZ_JAEIMH010000032.1 coordinate 24,774, forward strand.
GGCCCCCGGCGGTGCGCCGCAGGGTGCGGCGGGGGGGGGCGCCTCTGTGGGAGTTGTGGCGAGGCATGAAACGTCCTGTTTGTGGGGGGATGGGGGCGTGGGGGATGTACGGGATGGACCGGACGGATCCGCACCCCCGCGCGTCCCAGCGCGAGGGCACGGATCCGTCCGGCCACCTGGGGGTTGCCGCCACCCCACGGAAGGTTGCCGGGGTCAGCAGACCTTTCCGGCGCCCGCCTTCGCGGCCAGCTTCCCGGCCAGCGAGCGCGGATCGTCGACCTTGGTGCGCAGCGTGGGCGTCCAGCCGGCGCCGGACTGCAGCTGCTCGGCGGGGATCTCCGCGTTGTGCACGGCGATCAGGTCCGTCGCCCGCCCGTTGACGTAGTTGCCCTCGGCCGTCAGCGGGGCCTCCTTCCACTTCTTGAGGATGAGGCCCGCGCCCACGCCCGCCGGCAGCGAGAAGGAGTTCTTCTCCGCATGGATCCGCGACTCCATACCGACGCCGAAGCTGTACCCGTACTTCTGGCCGGGCTTGACCTCGAAGTGGTTGTTGTAGATGTCGACCTGGCCGAAGCGGACGCGGGGCGCGCGCTCGACGACGTTCGTGAAGCGGTTGTGGTGCAGCGTGACCTTCAGCTTGCCCGCGTCGGTGGCGGCCGCGCTGTCGCTGTTGCCGATCATCAGCGTCTTGTCGTGGTCCTCGAAGGAGTTCCAGGAGGCGGTGACGTGGTTGGCGCCGCGCACGATGTCCAGGAGGCCGTCGTGCTGCTGGTAGGTCTGCCCGTAGTACGAGGGCAGTGAGCTGTCGGGGTAGCGGCCGTCGGTGAAGGTGTTGTGGTCGACCCAGACATGGGTGGAGTTGTAGACCACGAAGGCGTCGTACTCGGAGTTCCAGGCGCCGGTCGCACCGTCGGTGGGGTCCCACTGCGGGAAGCAGTCGAGGGGGCTCTCCACGGTGAGATTGCGGACGATGACGTTGTCCACGTCCTTGATCTGGAGACTGGCGCCGACGATCCCGGCGTCGCGGCCCACGCCGATGATCGTGGTGTTGGACGGGACGAAGGCCTTGATGGCCTTGTCCTGAGCGGCGGCCGACGCGGCGCGCAGCTCCTCCTGGGGACCGCTGACCGGGGTGTCGAGGCCCCAGACCGCGGGGTCGTAGTCGGCGAGGTACTTCTCGAAGTCGTAGCCCTCGGCCTCGAAGGCCTCGCAGCCGCTCGCGGTGGCGTTCAGGGTGCCGCGCACCTTGATGATCCTCGGAGCCGTGCCTTCGTGGGAGAGAGCGGTACGGAACTCCTCCCAGGTGTCGACGGTGTACACGTGCTCGCGGGCGGCCTTGGACCCACCGGTGGTACCGGCACCTTCGGAGCCCCAGCCGTCACCGGCGGGGAGGGTCGCGCGGGCGGGGTCCGGGCTCTTGGGGTGCGCCTGAGCGGGGGCGGCTCCGGTGAGGCCGAGGGTCACGGCGGTGGCGGCCGCCAGGAGGGCGGTACGTCTGGCGGTACGTCTGGCTGTACGGGACATGACGGGCAGCTCCTTGTCAGTTCACGGGTGCGGGCTCGCGGGGAGTGGAGCGTCAGTTCGCGGGCACGGTCGGCCAGGTGATCCACGAGGTGGGGATCTCGTCGTCCAGGCGGCGCAGTTCGCGGGCGGCCAGGACGCGGGTGCGCAGCAGTTCGCCGGCGACCATGCGGGCCACCTCGACGGCGCCGAGCGGGCTGAAGTGGGTGTTGTCCTGCTTCTCGGGCGTCCAGTTGAAGTACGCCTTGGCCGGCTCGGCGCCGAGCTTGTCCCACAGCTCGATGGACAGCGCCTGGATGTCGAGGAGCGGGACGCGCTGCTCGGTGGCGAGCGCCGTCATCGCCGCCGGGTACTCGCCGTGCGACGGCGCCGCGTGGCCCGCGGCGTCGAACTTGCGCCGCTCCACGGAGGTCGCGAACACCGGCCGCGCGCCGGCCGCGCGCGCACCGTCCACGTAGCGGCGCAGATAGTCCTGGTACGTCGACCACGGCTCCGTGTAGCGGACGGGATCGGCGGCCTTGGAGTCGTTGTGGCCGAACTGGATGAGGAGCAGGTCGCCGGGAGCGATCGCCTCGAGGATCGCGTCGAGGCGGCCCTCGTCGAAGAAGCTCTTCGAACTGCGGCCGTTCGTCGCATGGTTGGCGACGGTGAGCCCCCGGCCGAGGAAGAAGGGCAGCGCCATGCCCCATCCGGTCTCGGGTGCGGCGTCGGTGTACTTCTGGGCGGCTGTGGAGTCACCGGCGATGTAGAGGGTGCGGTGCCGGCGGCCCTTGGCGGCCCCGGAGGCGGCGGAGGCCGCACCGGCCCCGGTGGCCACGGTGGCCGCCGCGAGGACGGTGGCCGCGACGAGCTGTCTACGGGTCAGGGACATGTCCTGGTGCCTCGCTTTCGCAGAAGGGATACGAGAGGGGGCGGCCGCACCCCTTGCGACGCGGCCGCCCCGTACCGCGGAGAAGGAGCCCTACTGCTGCTGCTTCCACTCCGCCTGCGCCTCGTTCAGCTGCTCGGCGAGGGTGTCCAGGAAGTCCTTCGCCGACATCTTGCCGAGCAGGACCTTCTGGAAGTTGGGCTCGTTGTCGGCCTTGGAGAGGGAGTTCCAGTCCGGCAGGTAGTACGGCAGCTGGACGACCTTGACCTCGCCGCTGTTGAGTACCTCGGCCGCGAGCTTGGTGGCCTCGGCCTGCTGTATCCAGTCGTCACCGGCCGCCTCGGTGTTCGCCGGAATGGCGCCGGCCGACTCGTTCCACTTGCTGTTGGACTCGTGGCCGGCGGCGAACTCCATGAACTTCCAGGCCGCGTCCTTGTTCTTGGACGACTTGAACAGACCGAGACCGTCGACCGGGTTGGAGACCTGGACCCGGGTCCCGTCTTCCTGGGTCGGAGCCGGGATGCCGCGGAACTTGCCCTCGAGCGCCTTCAGATGGTCCTGGTACGAGCCGAGGTTGTGGCTCAGCATGCCGATCTGGCCGCTGTCCCACTGGGCGACCATCTTCTTGAAGTCGTTGTTGACGTCGGCGGACGGCGTCGTCTTCTTGTAGAGGGCCGCGTACTTCTCCAGGGCCTCGACGTTCCTCGGGTCGTTGACGGTGGTCTTGTCGCCCTCCCAGAACGAGGTGATCCCCGACTGCCCGTAGGCCGCGTCGAGCGCCTGGGCGATGGAGCCCTCGCCGCCGCGGATCGTGTAGCCGAACTTGTTCTTGCCGGCATCGGTCAGCTTCTCGGCGGCCTCGTAGAACTTCGGCCAGGTCGAGGGCTCTTCGAGATCCGCGGCCTCGAACAGGTCGGTGCGGTACCAGAGTGTGCCGTTGTTCGCGGAGGTCGGGACGGTGTACAGCTCATCGCCGCCGCCTGCGGCGCGCACGCTGTCCACCATCGTCGGGCTCAGCTTGCCCTTCAGCGGGCCCTTGTCGATACGGTCGCCCACCGGATCGAGCGCGCCCTGCGCGACGTAGCTGGCGAGCATCGCCGTGCCCATACCGCCGACGTCCGGCAGGCCGCCGCCCTGGAGGGCCGTGTCGTACTTGGACTGGACCGACTCGGACGGGATACCGACGTACTTGACCTTGATGTCCGGGTTGGCCTTCTCGAAGTCGGCGATGATCTCCTTCCAGATGTCGGTGCGCACACCGCCGTTGTTGTCCCAGAAGGTGATCTCGCCCTTGCCGGAGCCCTCGTCGCCCTTGTCGCCTGCCTTGCCGCTTCCGTCGTCACCGCAGGCCGCGGCGGTCAGGGCGAGCACGGTGGCGAGGGCGAGGGCGCCGGCGCCGCGGCGCCCACGTCCGGTGCGGAACGGGTTACTGCTCATGATCGGCTCTCTTCGTGTCGAGGGTGTGGCCTTGCGGGTCGGGTGTGGGGGGCGAGGGGCGGCGAACAGGAGTTCACCGCCGGGGACTTGGGGCTCAGCACGGGTTCCAGCCGCGCAGATAGTCGGCGCGCTCGAAGTCGTCGGCGAGCGCGGGATCGAGGTGCGGGCGGTCCGGTCCTTCGGGTGCGGCGCCGGGACCGTAGTTGCGGTGCTCGAAGAAGCGGGCCTCACGCCAGGAGAAGCCGCTCATGTCGGTGTAGGGCGCGGCCTTGATCGCCGCGGGCAGCTTCGTCTCGCGGATCACCAGCTGGCCGATCGCGTCCGGGTTGCCGCCCGGGTGCCAGGGGCGGGCGAGGTGGAAGCTCCCGTCGGGGGCGTCGCTGATCACCTCGGAGTCGGTGATGAGCATCCCGTACGGGTTGTCCTTCCAGGTCGAAGGGGCTGCCAGCCAGCCGTTGTTGGTGGTGGAGCCACGGCTGATGGCCTTGATCACCGAGTCCTCGATGACGGTGCTGGCCCGCCCGTAGATGAAGTCGACATCGCCCTCGATGTAGGAGTCGCGGATGTAGACCCGGGAGACCTCCGTGAGCGCCGGGGTGTCGGTCATCAGGGTGTCCTGGTTGCCGAGGAAGGCGACGTCCTCGAAGAACTGCCGGTCCCCCGTGGTCTTCACGGCGAGCGCCTGCTCCCCGCTGATCTCGTGCGCGGCCTCGTCGAAGTCGTTGACGAAGGTGAGGTTGCGGGCGGTGAAGTCGTCGCCGCGCACCATCACGGTGGCGCTGCCCGAGGAGCCCTGCGTCCCGCCCTCCGGCTTCGGCTCTCCCGAAGGGGTGTCGAAGACGATCACGGTGTCGTCGCGGTCGCCGCCGGTGCCGACGAGGCTGATGCGGTGCTGCTCGTCACCGATTCTGACCTTCTCGCGGTACGTGCCGGGCGCCAGCTTGATCGTCACGGGCCGGGTGTTGCCGGCGGGGACCGCGTCCACGGCGGCCTGCACGGTGGGGTACTGGGCGGGGACCTTGAGGACGGCGGGGCGGACGCCCTTGCCGGAGGCGGCGGCGGACGCGGGGAGCGTCGCGGCGCTCGCCAGCAGGACGGTCATGGCGCCGACTGCGGCCACTCGGCGGTGTTTACGTACGGTTTTCGGCATCACGGCTCCTGAAAAAGGCATGCGTTGTACGGGAGTTGGCGTGCGTGAGGTGGTGCAGTCGTACGCGAGGGCGGCCGAACAGGTGTGGGCTGCGCGGACGGCCGGCCCTCAGGCGGCCCGTATCCGGAAGTGCGTGAACACCGCGGACCCGGTGCCCTCAGAGGCCTGCGCCGAGCTCTCCGGAGCGAGCGCGAACAGTCCGAGCAGCGCGCCCACCCACCTCCAGGGAGCGGCCACGAACTCGGGCCCTGCGGCGCGGAATCCGTCCCCGGTGTCGGCGAGGAAACGACACCGGCCGCCCTCACCCGCCTCGATCCGCAGCCGTGCGCCGGCCCCATGGGCCAGGGTCCTGGCGTACGCGGCGTCCCGCTCGTGCACCGCCACCGTCTCCCCGAAACGGTGCACGAGCGAGACGGCCCCGTCCGCGCCCCGCTCCAGGCCCACCCATCGGTAGGCGTCGCCGAGCAGTACGAGCCCGGCGCGCGCACCCGGCGCGCTGGAGTGGAGGTCGAGGTCGACGGTGATGGTCGCGGGAGCGCCGGGCAGCCGCTGCGTGAGCACGCTCGGCACCCGCCGCAGATCGCCGGCCGCCTCTGTCGGCACGCAGCCGAGCCGCAGCCCGTCCGCGGAGCCGTGTCCGCCCCCGGCCCAGGAGGTGTCCGGGTTGCCGGTCCACTGCCACTGCGGTCCGAACCGCCCGCCGGGGAAGTCGTCGTCCATGTCCGGTACGGAGAGCGGCTGTTCGGGCAGGTCGGGCTTCGGGTGGACGGCGACGGGCGCTCCGCCGTCCCCGATGACCGGCCAGCCGTCGGTGCTCCAGCGCATCGGCTGGAGGTGGACGACCCGTCCGTAGGCGCCGCGCTGCTGGAAGTGCAGGAACCAGTCCTCACCGTTGTGGGTGCGCACCCAGCCGCCCTGGTGGGGGCCGTTGACCTGGGTGTCCCCCTGGGACAGGACGATGCGCTCCTCGTACGGGCCGAAGAAGTCCCGCGACCGCAGCGCCCCTTGCCAGCCGGTCTCCACTCCCCCGGCGGGCGCGAGGATCACGTACCAGCCGTCGTGCCGGTAGATCTTGGGCCCTTCGAGGGTGAACCAGCCGGGGATGGCGTCCCCGTCCACGATCACCTTGCCCTCGTCGAGCAGCCCGGTGCCGTCGGGGCGCATCCGGTGGCCGGTGAGCCGGTTCTTCACGCCGGACCGTGAGCGCGCCCAGCCGTGCACGAGGTACGCCTCGCCGCTCTCCTCGTCCCACAGCGGACAGGGGTCGATGAGCCCCTTGCCCTCCTTGACGAGGTGCGGGGAGGTCCAAGGGCCTTCCATGGACGGGGAGTTCACCTGGTGGATCCCCTGGTCGGGATCGCCCCAGAAGATCCAGAACCGTCCGTCGTGATGGCGCAGGGACGGCGCCCAGACCCCGCAGTCGTGCCGGGGCACGGCGAAGGACTCCTCCGGTACGAGGCGGTCCAGGGCGTGCCCGATCAACGTCCAGTTGACCAGGTCACGGGAGTGCAGCAGGGGCAGACCCGGGACGCGGCCGAAGCTGGACGCGGTCAGGTAGTAGTCCTCGCCGACGCGCAGCACGTCGGGGTCGGACCAGTCGGCGTTCAGGACCGGATTGCGGTACGTGCCGTCGCCGAGGTCGGCGCCGAAGGCGGTGTTCACCGGCCCACCGCCTCGGTGGCCTCGCCGACGAGCTCGGCGGCCGCGTCCTTGCCGACCCGGCCGTCGGCGACGACGGTGAGGATCCGGCGGACCAGCGTCTTGCCCGCACCGAGCGGGAGCCGCTCGTCGAAGGCGAGCGAGGAGCCGACGCCGGGGTAGCCGGCTGCCCGTACGAACCAAGGGTCCTTGCGCGTACGGTCGGTGCCCGCCGCGAAGACCAGCGACCAGGTCGAACCGGCGAACGCCACCCAGTCGGCGCGGGTGCCGTGCACCTCCACCTCGCCCTCGGCCCGCGCGGTGAACACCCGGGGCGCGATGGCCTCCTTGGGCGCCCGCCAGAAGAAGCCGCCGTACGCGGCGCCGGAGCGCCCGTTGGTCTGCGGGCTGCCGAAGCTCAGCGCGGAGCCGGTGGCGTTGAGGAGCGAGAACGTGAAGTCGAGGACCCAGGCGCCGGAGCCGAGCTGCACGGCGGCGACGGTGCGGTGCTCCCGCAGCAGGACCTGCCCGCCGCCGGTCGTCCAGTCGAGCTCCTCGACGAATCCGTCCTCGTCGCGCAGCGAGTACCCGGTGTGCACCTGCGTGCCGTGGTTGTCGAGCTCGGTCGGTCCCCGGCCCGGCACATAGGTGGTGCCGCCCCAGAAGTTGTGCCCCTCGACATCGGGGATCGCGACACCGACGCCGAGGTGGTGCAGATGGTCCTCGGGCCGCTCCTCGGTGACGAGGGTGCCGGCGAGGGTGCGTACGGGGTGCAGGTAGGGGCGCGGCGACAGGCGCTTGGGGACCTCCGGATAGGTCCGGTAGCGGGCCACCTTCAGCTCGCCGCACTGCAGGTCCAGATCGCCCAGTACGTCCATGGTCATCGTGCCTCCACCTCCGTCTGCCGGGAGTTCGGCGACAAACCGGGTTCCGTGCCCGGGGGAACCGGCGCCGGGACCGTGGCCCAGTCGGCGCCGAGCTCCGAGTACAGGGCGAGCCGCTCGGCGGACTCGGCCGTGAGCGTGTCGATCCCGGGGACGACGCGACGCCCGTCGGGCGCGAACCGCCAGGCGGAACCGGGGAGTTGCCGTGGTGCGGGAGCGAGCCGGATCGCTTCGAGCGCGCGCATGAACGCCCCGGCCCGCTCCGGCGGCACCAGGAGCTCGGTGCCGTCGGTGAGGTGCTCGACGAGGTTCTCCAGGAGGTCGATCCGCCCGTAGTGGATCTCCTCGGGGCCGCAGTCCGGCCGCTGGAGCAGTACCAGGTCCTCGCGGTAGTAGAGGGTGACCCGGCCGCGGGTGCAGTGCACCATCACGTACGGCTCCGCGCTCTGTTCGGCGCACAGCGTCGCCGCGACGGTGATCCGGCGGCCCCGCGCGGTGGTCAGGCGCAGACAGGAGGTGTCGTCGGCCTCGATGCCGTACGCGTGGAAGAGCTCGGTCTCCACGCCGGCCACGTCCTCGGCGAGCGTGGAACCGTCCAGGGCGAGCGCGGTGGCCAGGGCGTGGGCGAGCGGATTGGTGAGCACTCCGTCGATCACGTCGACGCCGTCCAGGCGGCGTCGTCCGGCCCAGCGGGCCCGCTGCCAGTACGCCTCGTCGCGGCACCAGTTGCCCGCCGCGCCGATCCCGGTGACCTCGCCCAGTTCACCGGCGGCGAGCAGGGCCCGGATCGCGGGGATGGCGCGCGAGCCAAGGGACTGGAAGCCGATCTGGCAGGCCACACCGGCCTCCCGTACCCCGTCCTGGATCCGCCGGAAGTCGGCGTACGAAGCCGCCGGGGGCTTCTCCAGGAGCAGATGGACACCGCGCCGGGTGCAGGTCAGCGCCAGGTCGGCGTGGGTCGGGATCGGGGTGCACAGGATCGCGAGCTGCGCGCCGGTGGCATCCAGCAGGGCGGCGAGATCGGCGTCCTGCCGTACGCCGTCGAAGCCTTCGAGCTCCGCGGAGGTCAGCGGCACGGGGTCGCAGATGCCGACGAGTTCGACCCGGCCCTGCTCGGCGAGGCGGCGCACGTTGCGCAGATGCCAGTTGCCGTGGCCACGTGCGCCGGCGAGTACCACCTTGAGGGCGCTCATCCCTTCACCGCCCCCGAACTGAAGCCGGTGATCAGCCACTTCTGGATGAACGCGAACACGATCACCACCGGGACGGCCGCGATGATGCCGCCTGCCGCGAGTGCTCCCATGTCCACGCTGTCCGCGCTGAGCAGGGTGTTGAGGCCGACCGGGATGGTCTGCTTCTCCTGGACGCTCAGGAACATCAGGGCGAACAGGAAGTGGTTCCAGGCGTGCACGAAGGCGAAGGAGCCGACGGCGATCAGGCCCGGGCGGAGCAGTGGGAGCACCACCGTGAGGAAGGCGCGCAGACGGCTGCAGCCGTCCACCCAGGCGGCCTCTTCGAGGGAGTACGGAACGTTCTTGATGAAGCCGCTGATGAGGATCATCGACAGCGGCAGCTGGAACACCGTCTCCGCGATGACCACGCTGACAAGCGAGTTGATCATCTGGAGCTCGGCGAAGATCTGGAACAGCGGGACCAGGAGCAGCGCGCCCGGCACGAACTGCGAGCACAGCAGCGCCAGCATGAAGCCCCGCTTGCCCTTGAAGTCGAAGCGGGCGAGCGCGTAGCCACCGATCAGCGCGACCACGGTGGTCAGGATCAGGGTGGCGACACCGGTCCAGACGCTGTTCACGAAGTACGTGCCGAAGCTGCGCTCGGTCCACACCTTCGCGAAATGCTCGCCGGTCATCGGCCAGGGCACGAGCGAGGTCGATCCTGCCGGGCGCAGGGCGAAGAGCAGGATCCAGTAGAAGGGGATCAGGGTGAAGAGGAGATAGATGCCGAGCGGCAGATAGATCTGCCAGCGCGGTGCCTCGTCCCAGGCCCTGCGGCGCCTGCCTGTGCCGCGGGGAGTCTTCGGGGGCTCCACGGTCTTCACCTTGGTGTCCGCCGGGGCTATTTCGGTGATCACTTCTGGTCACCTCCGAACTTGCTGAGGCGCAGATAGAGGAACGAGAAGAAGAGCAGGATCACGAAGGCCACCGTGGTCAGGGCCGAGGCGTAGCCGAAGTTGTGGGCGTCCACGCTGGTGTTGGCGACATACAGCGGCAGCGTGGTGGTCTCGCCGGCCGGGCCGCCGCCGGTGAGCGTGTAGAGGAGGTCGACGTTGTTGAACTCCCATACGCAGCGAAGCAGCGTGGACAGGACGATGGCGTCCTTGAGGTGCGGCAGCGTGATGTGGAAGAACTGCCGGATGCGGCTGGCTCCGTCGACCTCGGCGGCCTCGTAGAGGTCCTTCGAGACGGACTGCAGGTCGGCGAGGATGAGGATCGCGAAGAACGGCACGCCTCGCCACAGGTCGGCGACGATCGCCGCGGGGAAGACGGTGGCGGTGTCCGACAGCCATGAGGTGCCGTACGTGCCGATCCCCCAGTCCGCGAGGTAACGGGTGATACCGGTCTGGGAGTTGTAGAGCAGCACCCAGATCACCGAGGTCAGGACGCCGGACACGGCCCAGGGCGAGAAGACCAGGGCACGGCCGAGGCCCCGGCCCACGAAGGTCTGGTTGACGATCAGGGCGAGCGCGAGCCCGAAGAGCAGCTGCAGTCCGACCTCGACCACGACCCACTTGGCGCTGAACAGCAGCGTGTCCCAGAACAGCGGGTCGTCGGTGAAGATCTTCGTGAAGTTCTCGAAGCCCGCGAAGCCGTTGCGCCAGGGCTTGGTGGGGTTGAAGTGCTGCAGGCTGTAGTAGAAGACGCTGATCACCGGGTAGGCGATGAAGCCCAGCATCAGCAGGCCCGCGGGCGCGATCAGCAGATACGGGAGCCTGCGCGGCGTCACCGACTTACGGCGCTTCGGGGGCGGTTTCGCCACGGCTGCGGCTTGGGCCATGACCGGGTCTCCGTTCTGGGCGGTTCTCGCAAAGGCATGTTCGGTATTTCGAAGCGCTTCGCGGACGTCGTTCGACATCTCGGGCAGTTACGGGAGGTGCAGCGGCTCTCAGCCGGCGTAGGGCTCGGGATTAGCGCCCTGGCGGGCGAGGAAGCCGAAGTCGCAGCCGGTGTCGGCCTGCGTGATGTGCTCGGCGTACAGGGCGCCGTAGCCGCGCTCGTAACGCTCGGGCGGCGGGCTCCACTCGGCGCGGCGGCGCTCGAGCTCGGCGTCGTCCACGTCGAGGGAGAGCGAACGGGCCGCCACATCAAGGGTGATGAGGTCTCCCGTACGCACCAGGGCGAGCGGTCCGCCGACGTGCGACTCGGGCGCGACATGCAGCACGCACATGCCGTACGAGGTGCCGCTCATCCGGGCGTCGGAGATCCGCACCATGTCCCGTACGCCCTGTTCGAGGAGGTACTTGGGGATCGGCAGCATCCCGTACTCGGGCATGCCGGGGCCGCCCTTGGGACCCGCACCACGCAGCACGAGGACGTGGTCCGCGGTGATGCCGAGCGCCGGGTCGTCGATGGTGCGCTGCAGGGTGCGGTAGTCGTCGAAGACGACCGCGGGTCCGGTGTGCTTGAGCAGGTGCTGTTCGGCGGCGATGTGCTTGACGACGGCGCCGTCGGGGCACAGGTTGCCGCGCAGTACGGCCACTCCGCCTTCGTCCGCGACCGGGTTGGTGCGCGGCCGGATCACCGCCTCGTTGTGCACCAGGGCGCCCGCCACCTGCTCGCGCAGGGTGGCGTGGGCGACGGTGGGGCGGTCGAGGTGGAGCAGGTCGGTGATCCGGGAGAGGAAGCCGGGCAGGCCGCCCGCGAAGTGGAAGTCCTCCATCAGATACGGGCCGCCTGCGGGCTGCACGTTGGCCAGGACCGGGACCGTGGGCGCGATGCGGTCGAAGTCGTCCAGGGTCAGGGTGACCCCGGCGCGGCCGGCCATCGCGATCAGGTGGATCACGGCGTTGGTGGAGCCGCCGAGTCCGAGCACGGTGGTGACAGCGTCCTCGAAGGCCTCACGGGTGAGGATGTCGCCGGGCTTGAGGCCCTCCCGGATCAGCGGGACGATCCGCAGTCCGGCCGCCGCGGCCATCCGCTCGTGCCCCGAGTCGACCGCCGGGATGGAGGACGCACCCGGCATCGTCATCCCGAGCACCTCGGCGGCGGCGGTGAGCGTGGAGGCGGTGCCCATGGTCATGCAGTGGCCGGCCGAGCGGGCCAACCCGTTCTGCAGCTCGCCGAGTTCGCAGTCCCCGAGCCGGCCCGCGCGGTGCTCGTCCCAGTACTTCCACATATCCGTCCCCGAGGCGAGCGTCTCGCCGCGCCAGTGGCCGGGCAGCATCGGACCCGCGGGGACGAAGATCGCCGGCAGGTCCGCGGACGCGGCGCCCATGAGCAGCGCCGGGGTCGTCTTGTCGCAGCCGCCGAGCAGCACCGCACCGTCCACCGGGTACGAGCGCAGGAGCTCCTCCGTCTCCAGGGACAGGAGGTTGCGGTAGAGCATCGGGGTCGGCTTCTGGAAGGTCTCCGAGAGTGTGGAGACCGGGAATTCGAGGGGGAAGCCGCCCGCCTGCCACACCCCGCGCTTGACCGCCTGGGCGCGTTCGCGCAGATGCTGGTGGCAGGGGTTGATGTCCGACCAGGTGTTGACGATCGCGACGACCGGCTTGCCCAGGTGCTCCTCGGGCAGATAGCCGAGCTGGCGGGTACGGGCGCGGTGGCTGAACGTGCGCAGCCCGCCGGCCTCGTACCACTGACTGCTGCGCAGCTCTTGGCCCTTGTGCTCATCCGGGTTCGGGTGCCCGTCCCGGCTGGTGTGCTCGCTCACAGCGACCACTCCCCGGCTATCGCCGCGACCTCCGCGCGGACCGCGGACGGCAGCGGGCTGCTCGGCGGGCGCACGTCGCGGCGGCACAGGCCGAGGGAGGCGAGGGCCTCCTTGACCACGGTCACGTTGTACGCGGAGCCGTCCTCGGCCCGCAGTTCCTCGAAGCGGCGGATCTGCTCCCAGACCTTCATCGCGGCCGGATGATCGCCTGCTCGAAGCGCTTCGATCATGGACAGCGACAGCGCCGGCGCGACGTTCACGAGCCCCGAGGTGAAGCCGCTCGCACCCGCGGAGAAGTACGAGGGCGCGTACGACTCCGCGAGACCCGCGACCCATACGAAACGGTCGAGACCGGCGTCGCGGGCGAACGCGGCGAAGGTCACCGGGTCGGGCACGGCGTACTTCACACCGATCACGTTCGGGCAGGCCGCGCCCAGCTCCGCGAGGCGCCCCCCGGGCAGCCGCGCCGCACGGATGTACGGGACGACGCCGAGCTCGGGGACGGCCTCGGCGATCGCGTGGTGGTAGTCGACCCAGCCGTCGGCGGACACATAGGGGTGCACCGGCTGGTGGATCATCACCATCCGCGCGCCGGAGTCCTGGGCGTGCCGGGCGGCGTCGATGGCCGTGGGCACCTCGTGGCCCACGCCGACGATGAGGACCGCCTCACCCTCGGTCGCCTCGGCCGTCAACTCGACGACGGCGCGGCGCTCTTGGGGGTCGAGGGCGTAGAACTCACCGGTGTTGCCGTTCGGCGTGAGCGTGCGCACCCCCGCGTCGATGAGGCGCCGCAGCAGGACGCGGTGCGCCGGGGCGTCGATCCGGCCGTCCTCGCCGAACGGCGTGACGGGGATCGCCACCACGTCGGCGAGCGCGGTCCGCTGGGCGGTGAAGTCGGGGGTGCTCATGCGCGATGGTCCTCTCCGGCCTTACCCGCGGCGGCGGGCCCGTCCGTGCTGTCGGGGCCGTCCTGCCCGGGAAAGGCGTGCCGTACGAAGTCCGCGATGTGCGCGTGCAGCGCGGCGGCCGCCGCATCGGCGTCCCCGGCGCGGGCCAGGCGCAGGATCTGCACGTGCTCGGCCGCCTCCTTCTCCCAGGAGGGCCGTGCCGCCCAGGCAACCGCGGAGACCAGGGCGGCCTGGTCGCGGACCTCGTCCAGCATCTTGCCGAGCAGCGGGTTGCCGCAGGGCAGGTAGAGGGCGCGGTGGAAGTCCCGGTTGGCGAGGCTCCGTTCAGCCGCGTCCGCCGCGGACTCGGACCGTGCGAGCGCCTCGGCGGCCTCCTCGAAGTCGGCCCTGCGGGTGATGGCCCGGCGCAGCGCCTCGGGTTCGAGCAGCAGCCGCACGTCGTAGATCTCGTGCGCCATCTCCGCGTCGACCATGCGCACCGTGGCGCCCTTGTACTGGCTCATGAGGACCAGGCCCGTGCCGGCCAGGGTCTTCAGCGCCTCGCGTACCGGCGTCTTGGACACACCGAAGCGGGCGGCCAGTTCGGTCTCCACCAGGGCTTGGCCGGGGACCAGCTGTCCGCTGAGGATGCCGTGTTTGATCGCCTCCAGGACATACTCGGTCCTGGACGGGATCGGGCTGGGAGCTGCGAAGGTCATGAAGTCTCGGCTCTCGCTGTCTGAGATGGGGTGCCGTTCGTACATCGCGTATCTCGTATCGCATATGGCGTATCGCGTATGGCGTCTCGTATATGACGTACGAAATATGACGAGCTGAAGCTAGAGCGGAGCCGGAGCGTCGTCAACGCTTCGGACAGAACTTCTTTACGAGTACGCGCAGTTGTGACCCGGCACCCTCCGGGCACCCGACGGCCAACGCGCCCGGGCCCCCGGCGCACGCGAAGGTGCACCGGGGGCCGAGCTGGGTGGTTGCGGTCAACCGGCCTTCGCGGAGACCTACTTGTAGATCAGGTCCGCGGCGGTGTAGCGGCAGTACGTGCCGTCCGGGCCCGAGCCGATCTTCTTGGGCTCGGCGCCGGTGTTGTTGCCCTGGAAGCGGTCGCACGGGGAGATCTTCTTGCCGCTGTCACCGTGGATACGGACGTTGCGCAGGGCCGCGGTGTCGCCGTAGTTCTGGTTGATGCCGACGATCGAGGTGGCAGGTGCGGTGATGTCGACATCGTTGATGATGATGGTGCGCTTGTACTGGGTGGAGCAGTTGCCGCAGGAGCGCACCAGCTTGCCGAAGTCCGAGACCTGGAACTTCGAGACGACCAGCTTGCCGGCGCCGTTGAACTGCAGCACCTTGTCGCTCGCCTTGCGGGCGCCGCCGCCGTAGACCGTGTAAACGGACGAGGCGGACTTGCCCTTGAAGGTGGCGGCATCCTCGCCGACGTCCTCCCACCAGACGTTCTGCAGGGTGCAACTGCCCATGCAGTGCACGCCGTCGGCGGCCGGCGAGCCGATGATGACGTTCTTGAGCACGGCGCCGTCGGCGAGCTTGAAGATCGGGTCCTGGCCCTCGGCCTGGTCGCCACCGCCGAGTGCGCCGCTGCCGTAGTAGCGCTTGTAGCCGCCGTCGAGCGTGCCGGAGACCTCGACCGACTGGCTGACGGCCTGGCTGCCCTTGGCCGTCGGCCAGGCGGAGGCGGCGCCCGCCGTGGACAGCATCGCGGTGGCGCCGAGCGCCCCACCGGTCAGCAGAACCGCCCCGGCCCCGGCGAACAGGGCCCGCCGACGGGTGATCCGGCGACGGTGCCGGGGACGGGTTTCCTTGCGTGAACTCATGCCACGTTTCCTTGCGTGGGGGTGCGTTGACACAAGGAGGTGGTCACGGGGCCGGGAAAGGTTGCCGCGATCGGGGCCGGGCAGCTAGGACCTGCGGGCGAAGTCGCCCTTGACGTGTGCCCGTTCGCCCTCCGCGGCCGCCTCCGCCGTGTACGAGTCGTCCTTCGCGTCGCGGCCGCCCTGCTCGTGGTCGTACTGTCCCGCGAACACATGGCGTCCCGCCGGGACCGTCTTCCCGGACTGGAGCGTCCACCGGTAGATCAGGAAGTCGTCGGTCTCCTCGACGTCGGAGACGAAGTCCTCCGCCGGCAGCGTCCGCCATTCGCCGGTGGACTTGACGCCCTCCGTACGCGCGATCCGCAACTCGACCACCAGGGACGTGAGCGGCTTCGAGCTGTCCACCGTGACATCGCTCTGCGCCCAGAAGTCGTTGCTGTGCGGGTTGACCGAACCGTCCGACCACAGCGGCCCGTCCGTCGTCCCGGACGCCCCGGTCGTCGGCGGCCGGGTGGACTCGGACGTGGACTCGTCGGGAGTGCTCGCCGGCTCGGACTCCTTGTCCGAGGGCGAGTCGGGCGTACGGGACGGATCCGGGGACGCCGAACCCTGCACCGTCGCCGTCGGGTCCGCGGTCGGTGTGCCCGGCTGCGGCGCCGAGGTCACAGCGGACGGGCCCGGCTTGTCGTCCCGCATCGCCGCCGTCGCCGAGATACCCGCGACCGCGAGCACCCCCGCGACCCCCGCCGCCGCACCCGCGACCCGCAGCCAGCCGCGCGCGGGCGGGCGTGGGGCGCGGCCGGTGACGACGGTGTCCTCGGACATGCCCCGTTCGATACGGGCCCACATGCGAGCCTTGTCCGGTTCATGCCGCTCGGCGGCCGACCGCAGTTCGCGGCGCAACTCGTCCATCAGTGCCCGACCTCCCGGGCAGGGGCGACGGGGCCCGGCGCCTGAGGGCTCCGGTTCCGCTCCACCGCCCGCAGCAAGGTCGTTCCCTCTTCCTCGGAGCCGAGCAGCCGCTGCAGCTCGGCCACCGCCTTGGATGTCTGGCTCTTCACCGTACCCACCGATATCCCGAGCGCCATCGCCGTATCGCGTTCCGACAGATCGAGCGCATGGCGGAGCACCACGCAGGCCCGTTTACGGAAGGGGAGTCTGCGCAGCGCGCGGCGCACGTCGACCACCGCGGCGACATCCGGTCCCGCGCTGTCCTCGGTGTGCCGGGACCAGTACAGCGCGACCCGGCGGCGCTCGCGTACGGCGCTGCGGATCCGGCTGCGCGCCATGTTCGCCACGACCCCGCGGGCATACGCGACGGGATGGTCGGCCGCGCGGACCCGGTCCCAGCGGTCCCAGACGGCGAGCAGGGCGTCGGCCGCGAGGTCGTCGGCGGCCTCGGCCTCACCGGTCACGAGGTGGGCGAAGCGGGCGAGTTCGGCGTGGTGGCGCTCGAAGAAGGCATGGAACTCGACGGCAGGCTCTTCGGGGGCTATGCCCACTTCCGTCCGCTCCCTTCCTGCTCAGCGCGTCGCCGGGGCCTCTTCTGCGGCTGCGGGGCGGTGAGCATAGCAATCGGAGCTCACACGTCCGCAAGGGCGACGGAGGGTGCGCGCGGGGCCGGAAATCCGGGTCCAAGTTTTTTCGGAACCGCGGCAACTTCCGGGCCGTCGGCGGCAACTGAGCCGTAGCAACCCGTGCGTCCACGCGCGCGGAGATGCCGGTCTTGTCCGCTGTTCTGTGGTTACGGGTTCAGTGGTCAAGGGTTCGGTGGTCAAGGGTTCGGTGGTTACCGGCGGAAGTGTGTGCCCGGTCTCAGACAGGTGCCGCACCCGAGCTGGCGCGGTCGGTGAGGTGCGGGGCGAGGAGGTCGAGGGTGCGATGCTCACGGCCCTCGAGCCGGTCGACCACCCGCTCCACCGCGCGGCGGCCCATCTCCTGCGCGGGCAGCGCGACCGAGGTGAGGCGGACGGAGGCCTGGGCGGCCACCTGCTCGGGGCAGATCGCGACGACCGAGACGTCCTCGGGAACCGCGCGGCCCTGCTGCCGCAGCAGGCTGAGCAGCGGTTCGACGACCGCCTCGTTCTGCACCACGAGACCCGTGGTGCCGGGCCGCTCGTCGAAGATCCGGGTTATCTGCGCGGCCATCGCGTCATACGAACCTTCGGTCGGCCGGTGCAGCATCCGCACCCCCAGCTCACGGGCCGCGGCGCGGGCGCCCTCCAAGGTGCGCTCGGCGAACCCGGTATGCCGTGCGTACACCGCCGGCGCCTCGCCGATCAGGGCGATCTCACGGTGTCCCAGCTCGGCGAGATGGGCCACGCAGCGCGCCCCTGCGGCCGCGAAGTCCAGGTCCACACAGGTCAGTCCGGCCGGGTCGGCGGGCTGGCCGATGAGCACCGCCGGGGGTGCGATCTCGTCGAGCAGCGGCAGCCGTTCGTCGTCCAGCTCCACGTCCATCAGGATGAGCGCGTCCGCCGACGCGCTGTCCGCGATCCGGCGCACGGCCGCGGCGCCCTCCTCGCCGGTGAGCAGCAGCACGTCGTAGCCGTGGGTGCGGGCGGTGGTGGCGACCGCGAGGGCGATCTCCATCATCACCGGCAGATACATGTCCGTCCGCAGCGGCATCATCAGCGCGATCACATGGGACCGGTTGCCGGCCAGCGCCCGGGCGCCCGCGTTGGGGTGGTAGCCCAGCTCATGGATGCTGCGCCGGA
This sequence comes from Streptomyces sp. N35, assembly GCF_016464295.1. Classification (NCBI taxonomy): domain Bacteria; kingdom Bacillati; phylum Actinomycetota; class Actinomycetes; order Kitasatosporales; family Streptomycetaceae; genus Streptomyces; species Streptomyces sp. N35. The sequence continues at coordinate 42,604 of NZ_JAEIMH010000032.1, forward strand.
CCCGCTCCCTGGTCTCGGTGGAGATGGCGCGCTTGCCACTGAGCACATAGCTGACCGTGCTCGGCGAGACCCCCGCCCTGCGGGCGACTTCGGCGATGGTGACCATACGGGCCCTCCCCCTGGCCGAATCGGCGAACCGCTTCGACTCGTTGCTATCGATCTGAGCGGGATCACAATCCGCCGCAACTTTATGGGCACGTCGCAGGAGCGTCCAGGGAGGGTCGAAGCGCTTCGACTTCTGTCTGCCCGGCTGTCGGCTGACTGCTGTCCGCTGTCCGCTGTCGGCTGTGTCGGATGCGATGCGCCCCTGCCGCCCTCCCACCCCATCATCCAGGGCGCAGGTGCCCGAGGTCAGCCATCCGGCCCAGCCCGTCACCCGCACGACCACCTCATGCCGCTCCCCGCATGCGGACGGAGCCTGTAGGCCCTTGGCTCAAGGGGATGGAGCGCGGGTGCCAGGCGACCGCGGCGGACAGGGTGCCGCCACCCCGGGCTTCGCTGGAGGCATACGCATGCGGACGCAGCGGAACGTGCGACGGACCGTCGCCACAGCAGCCCCGGTCGTAGTGCTCGCCGTGCTCGCGGGCGGCGCCGCACTGACGCTGATGCCGAAGGACGGGGCCGAGGCGGGCAAGAAGGGTGCGCAGCCGGTCGCGGGCGGCAACGCGGCCGGTATCAAGGTCACCGTCAACGGCTCCACCGTGCAGGCCACCACCTCGGCCTGCACCAAGGGCGGCCGCGCCTCCCTGATCGGCGGCGGCAACGCCAGCTTCGCGGGCGGCCAGCAGGCCCTCCTCGCAAGCGGGTCGGCGACCTGGAGCAACGTGAACCCCGGCACCTACACCGTGGCCGTGGTCTGCGCCGGCGGCGATGCGGCCGGTTCGCAGCGGGTCACCATCTCGGGTTCCTCGGCGACCTCGCCGACCAGCCCGGCCACCGCCCCCACGACCGTGCCCACCACACGTCCGACCGCCCCGGTCGTCACGCCCACCACGCCCGCCACCCGTCCGCAGGTCATCCCGCAGGGCCGGGTGCGGGCCGGGCTCGGCGGCGGCGCTCCCGAGCGGGTCGACACCTCGGCGCAGATCGCGGGCGGCGCGGCGCTCGCCGTCACAGCCGGCGTCGGCGGCGCGCTCCTGATCCGGCGCCGCAACCGCCGAGCCGCCCTCACGCACGGATCCGCGTAAGCCTCGTATCTCCCGGTCCGTCCGCGCAGGCCTCGTGACTCCCGGTCCGCGCAGGCCTGGTAACTCGAGGTCCGCGCAGGCCTTGTAACTCCCGCGGCTGCGCGACCCCGTCCAACTCCGCTCCCCACACCCCCCGTAGAAGCAAGCAACGTACGAAGGTGCCCATGCCCTCCTCCGGCCGCTTCCGTCTCCCCGGTGTCAAGGCTCCGCTCGCCGGCACGACCGCCCTTGCGGTGCTCATCGGGGCGTGGTTCGCGGCCGAGGGGGTGCGGAAGGCGGATGCCGTCGAGGCTCCGCCGCGGATCGCCGTACCGGCTCCGCAGCACGTACAGGCACCCGACGTCCCCGCGCTCGCCCCCTCCCAGCCGCTGACGATCCGGATCCCGGCCATCGGTGTCGAGTCGATGCTGGTCGGTCTCGATGTGCTGCCCGACGGTTCGCTCGACGTGCCGTCTCCCCTGACGCCCCAGCTGGCGGGCTGGTTCCAGCAGGGCACCACCCCGGGCGCGGCCGGCACGGCGCTCGCGGTCGGGCACTACGACTCGGCGACCGGCCCCGCCGTCTTCTACCACCTGTCGCAGCTCGGCCCCGGGCACACGGTCGAGGTCGACCGCGCCGACGGACGGACCGCGGTCTTCACCGTGGACTCCGTCGAACTGCACGACGGCGGCGCCTATCCCGACAGCAAGGTGTACGGCACGACCGGGCGCCCCGAGCTGCGCGTGATCACCTGCGGCGGGCCGTATCAGCCCGGGGGCCCTGGCGTACAAGGCGGCTACCAGGGCAATACGGTCGTCTACGCGCACCTGACGGGCGTGCGCTGACGCACCCCTCGCGACCGCGACCGGCCGCACCGTGGGCCGGAGTCAACGGACCGCATGCGTGCTCCGTGAGCCGGAGTCAACGGGCCGCCCCCTTGAGCCGGAGTCAACCGGCCGTACCCGTAAGCCGGAATCAACCGGCCGCCCCCGTAAGCCAGTCGACCACGTCCACCGCCGAGTACGGCTCGCCGCGCGGGCTGAGGTCGGCCAGGAATCCGAGGTCCTGGCCGAGGGTCACCACCGGGGGTTCGACCGTGCCGCCGGGGCGGCGCGAGCCCAGGCCGACCGTGGCGAGCAGCCCGTTGCAGAGGCAGACCTTGCCCTCGGCCTGCGCCGTGTCGCCGCCCTTGCGGGCGAAGGCCGCCGCGGGTTCCGCGGCACAGCGGTAGCCGAGTGCGCCCTTGGGGGTCCGGTAGGGCGTGCGCAGATAGCCGAGGTCGCAGACGCGACGCCGGTCCGCCTGTACGGAGGGCTCGGAGAGGGTTCCCGGCAGGGCGACGACCTTGAAGGGGAACGATGTCGGGGAGGCCGCCGCGTCGTTGCGCACCTTCAGACTCCCCTCCCGTGCCCGGGACTTGACCTGATCGCGCAGCTCGGCCGCCATTCCGGAGTCCTCGCTGAGGGCGAAGGCGCTGCCGATCTGCACCCCGGCCGCACCGGCGGCGCGGGCCGCCGCCAGGCGCTCGGGGTGGGCGGTGCCGCCCGCGAGCCAGAACGGGATGCCCTGGTCGCGCAGCGGGGCCATCTTGGCGAGGTCCGGGACGTCGCGCGGCCCGTAGACGGGGTCTCCGTCCGCGTCGAGCTTGAGGGCACCGCGCGGCGGGGCGCTGTGCCCGCCGGCGCCGTGGGTCTCGATCACGAAGCCGTCGGGCCGCGTGGCCTCGTCGCGGGCGAGATACGAGGCGAGGACGGGCAGCGACACAATGGCGACCACATCGGGACGCCGCAGCCCGGCCCATACGTCCCCGACCGCACCGGTACCGTCCGCAGCCTCCGGACGCGGCCCGATCTCGACGCTCTGCACCCGCCGGGCGCCGCCCGCACCGCCCCGCACCGCGCCGGACCCCGCCCCGCCGCACTCACAGGGACCCTCTCCCCCGTCGCACCGCCCGCCTGCGCCGGGCTCCGCGGCCGCCGCGCCTCCGGCCAGCAGGGACCGCGGGTCGAAGCGGTGCGCGTACGGCTCCGCATCCCCGTCGACGGTGAGTTCCACGGTCACCGGCTCGCCGCGCGACAGGCGCGTGGCGAGTTCCGGGACATGGGCGGGCACCCCGGCGCCGACCAGGACGTAATCGACGCCCGCGAGGATCGCGCCGAACAGGCCGGGGGCGACGGCGAGTTGGACCTTCGCGAGGTAGTTGACGCCGACGACGCCCTCGTGGCCCTCCTTCGCCAGCCACACCTCGACGAAGTTGCCGAGCACGGTGAGCAGTTCGCCCGCCTCGCCGCGCTCCGCCCGGAGCATCGGCTCGGTACGGAAACGCTCGCCCTCGGCGAGCCCGCCCGGCACGTAGTACCGCTCGAGCACGGCGGCCGCGAGCTCCGGCACCGGAAAGGCGGCGAGCGCGCGGCGGACGTCTCCGCCGGGGTCGCCGAGCTGGAGCCTGCGGGCGAGGACCGCGTCGAGCGCGGTGCCGGAGACGACACCGAGCTGGCCCGCACGGGAGACGGCACGCGCGAGCCGCCAGCCGGAGACGCCCACGCCCATGCCGCCCTGGATCACCTGGGGCGGCGCCCCGTCGGCCGTGACCTCGGGTGCGCGGAGCGGAGCAGTCGGCATGTCGTCCTCGATCGGTGTCGCCGTCGTAACTTACGGAACCGTAAGTTCGCTGCTCCCAGCGTGTGCCACCCAGGGCGCGGCCACGGACGGCGAAGGTCCCGACTGCCCATGACGAAAGGCCCGTACGACTCCGGCCCGCACGCCTCCGGCCCGCACGACCCGATCAGTCCCCGTACAGCGCGGCGATCTCCCCCTCGTAAGCCCGCATCACGGCACCCCGCTTGACCTTCATCGAGGGGGTCAGGAGCCCGTTCTCCTCGCTGAACTCGCCCTCCACGAGCCGGAACCCGCGGATCGACTCGGCCCGTGAGACGGCCTCGTTCGCGTAGTCCACGGCCCGCTGCACGTCCGCGATCATGCGGGGGTCGCGGCAGACGTCCGCGAGCGGGGTGTCGGCCGGCATCTTGCGTACGGACAGCCAGTGCGCCACCGCGTCCGGCTCCAGGGTGACCAGGGCCCCGATGAACGGCCGGTTGTCGCCGACGACCAGGCACTGGCCGATCGGCGGGCGGCTGCGGAGCCGGTCCTCCAGGACGGCGGGTGCGACGTTCTTGCCGCCGCTCGTGACGAGGATGTCCTTCTTGCGGCCGGTGATCCGCAGATAGCCGTCGCCGTCGAGCTCGCCGAGGTCGCCGGTCGCGAACCAGCCGTCGTCGAGGACCTCGTCCGTGGCCCGCTCGTTGTTCCAGTACGCGCCGAACACGATGCCGCCGCGGATCAGCACCTCCCCGTCCTCAGCGATCCGGATGGCCGTACCGGGGACGGGCAGTCCGACCGTTCCCGGGCGCGGGCTGAGCGGAGGTGTGATGGTGGCAGCCGCGGTGGTCTCCGTGAGGCCGTAGCCCTCGTAGATGATGATTCCGGCGGCGTAGAAGAAGAGGTTGAGCCGGGGGTCGAGGGGTGAGCCGCCGCTGATCGCGTAGCGCAGCCGGCCGCCGAGCTCCTTGCGGATACGGCGGTAGACGAGCAGGTCGTACAGGCCCCAGGCGAGGTACGTGCCGAGCGAGGGGCCTTTGCCGGTCCCCAGGAATTTCTGCAGATACGCCTCGCCGAAGCGCACCGCGATCCGGTCCGCGCGCTCGAACGAGGCGCCGCGGCCGATCTTCTCCGCGGTGGCGCGTCCCGTGTCGTGGATCTTCTCGAAGAGGTAGGGGACGCCGACGATGAACGTCGGGCGGTAGGAGCGGAGTTCGGGCCGCAGCTCGTCGGGCTTGATGCTCGGGCAGTGCGCGATCTCGATCCGGGCGAGGAGGCAGGCGATCTGGATCGCGCGGCCCAGGATGTGCGCGAGCGGCAGGAAGAGCAGGGTCGAGGCGATCTGCCCGGTGACCTCCTGGAAGACCGGGTGCAGAAGCTCGACCGTGTTGGCGGCCTCCGCGTGCAGATTGCCGTGCGTGAGCACACAGCCCTTGGGACGGCCGGTGGTGCCGGAGGTGTAGCAGACCGTGGCGATGGTCTCGGGGGTGAGGGCGGACCGGCGCTTGTCCACCTCCTCGTCGGATATGTCCCGGCCCAGCGTGGCCAGTTCGAGGATCGCGCCCGCGTCCAGCTCGAAGAGCCGCGCCTTGTCGCCGATGGCCGTGCGCACGGTCGCGAGGTTCTCGGCCGTCTCCGCGATCACGATGCCTGCACCCGAGTCCTCGGCGATCCAGGCGATCTGGTCGGCGGACGAGGTGGCGTACACGGGCACGGACTGGCCGCCGGCGGCCCAGATCGCGAAGTCGAGGACGGCCCATTCATAGCGGGTACGGGACATCAGGGCGACGCGGCCGCCCGGTTCGAGTCCCGCGGCGATCAACCCCTTCGCTGCGGCGGTGACTTCACGCGCGAAGGTCTCCGCGGTGACCGCCCGCCACTCGCCCGCCTCCTTGCGCCGGACCACCACGGCGTGGGGGTCCTCCCGCGCGTTGACGAAAGGAATGTCCGCGACCGAGCCGCCGGGCTGCGCGGCGACCAGGGCGGCCACGCGCGCCTCGCGGACCACTCCGTCCTCGCGGAGCAGCTCGGTGCGGGCCCTGGCCGCGAGATCGCTGTGCTGTTTCGCCCGCTTCAGATCCTTGCGTACGCCCATGGTCGGCTCCGTGTGTCCGCTGGTCACGACGAGTGGTGCGGTGGTGCCAAGTTCTTTACGCAGGTGCGCCGAGCGCCTAGCCCGGGAAGAGTCGAGCGCCTTGCCCGGGAGGTGCCAAGTTCTTTACGCATGGGTCAACTTACCGATGCGTAACGCGAAATCAATGCCTCCGACAGGGGGCATCGCGTGCACCCGTCAGGCCCACACCTCCGGCGCGCCCGCGCCGCCCGGGGCCCGCCCCGGGTGAGGGTCGGAGCATGGCCACGACGTACGCACCCACCCACACGGTGGAGTTCACCGAGGACGGAGCCCGGCCCCGGCGCGGGCTGCGGGCGGCACTGATCGCGCTGCCCGCGCTGGTGATCCTGGTCGCCGGGTTCCAGCGGCGCTGGATGTCCGACGACGCCCTCATCTATGTCCGCACGGTCCGGCAGATCCTGGCGGGCAACGGCCCGGTGTTCAATCCCGGCGAACGCGCCGAGGCCTCCACCGGCACGCTCTGGCAGTGGCTGCTCGCCGCGGCGGGAGTGACCGGCGTGGACCTCGCGCAGGCGGCCGTCTACGGCGGGCTGCTCCTGACCGCCGCCGGTTTCGCGCTCGCCGCGTACGGCTGCCTGCGGCTGTACGGGAGTTCGGCGACGCTGCCGCTGGGCGCGCCCCTGCTGCTCGCGCTGCCCCCGGTGTGGGACTTCGCCACCTCCGGTCTGGAGACGGGGCTCGCCACGTGCTGGCTCGCGGGCGGCTGGCTGCTCCTGGTGACCCGGCCCGCCTCGGTGTGGACGTCGGTGGTGCTCGGCCTCGGGCCGCTGGTCAGACCGGACTTGGGCCTGGTGTCGGCGGTGTTCCTCGGCGCCCAGTGGCTGCTCGTGCGACCGGGAAGGCGGCGCACCCTGGCCGGTCTTGGGGCGGCGCTCGCGCTCCCGGCGGCGTACGAGATCTTCCGTGCGGGCTATTACGGGCACCTCGTGCCGCTGCCGGCCGTCACCAAGGAAGCCTCGCAGAGCCTGTGGGCGCGCGGGTTCACGTATCTCGGCGACTTTGCAGGACCGTATCTGCTGTGGGTGCCCGCGCTGTTCGTGCTCGCGGCGGTGCTGCCGGCGCGTACCGCGGTGCGGGTGCCGTGGGTGCCGGTGCTCGCGCCGGTCCTCGCCGGTGTTCTGTGCTGGGTGTATGTGATCAAGGTCGGCGGGGACTTCATGCACGGCCGGATGCTGCTTCCCGGCCTGTTCCTGATGCTGCTTCCGGTCTTCCTCGCCCCCGCGAGCCGCGCGGCCGCGCTGGCCTCGGTGGGGGTCGCGGTGTGGGCGGCGGTGTGCGCGAGTGTGCTGCGGATCGATTACGAGGGGCGGGTCGGTCCGGGCGGCATCGCGGACGAACGCGGGGTGTACGTGGTGCAGAACGCCGATCCGCATCCGCTGCACCACACGTTCGCGGGCGCCGACTGGCACGCCCGCTACGGCCGTGCGGCGCGCACCGCAAAACCGCCGGCGCTGCTGTTCCCCGGGCCCGTGCGGCTCACGGCCGGGGCTCCCACCGTGACCGGTGTCTACCCGGTGCTCGGCCACAACGGCACCTCGGTCCCGCTGGACGGTGCGGCCCTCGACCCGATCGGTCTGGCGTACCCGCTGGCCGCGCACTCCCGGCAGGTCCAGGGCGGACGGGTCGGGCACGACAAGCATCTGCCGGACGCATGGGTGATCGCCGACCGCGGCACGGGGGAAGCCAGTGAACTCCCGTCCGCGGTGGACCCGTTGCAGGTCCGCGACGCCCGTCACGCCCTCAGCTGCGGAGCGCTCGCCGAACTCCGGGCCGCCACTCAGGCACCGCTCACCACCCACCGGTTTCTCGCCAATCTCACCGGCTCATTCCAGCGCACGGGCTTCCGCTTCCCGACCGATCCCGCCCAAGCTGTACGGGAGTTGTGCGGCCGGCCCTGACCGGATCCGCACAATCCCTCACCGCAGGCACAGGTTTGGCATGCACAGCGCCACGCCATGATGTTTCACGGCACCCCTCGTACCGCCCAGGGGACGCCGTCACGCACCGCGCACACCTCATTGCCCGTTCCCCACCTGGGCCGTACACCCCGCCTTCGCGCGGGTGTGCGGACCGGTCGGTCAACGAAAGGTCAGGTGCTCCACTCATGGGTTCGTCCTCCCGCAGACTCGGCGCGCTGTTCGTGCCGGTCCTGCTCGCCGCCGGCATCCAGTTCGCCGGCTCCCCCGCCCACTCCGCGCCCGCCGCGGGCGAAGTCCGGTACGCGCCGGAGTCGTCGGCCGTCGACGGCAGCTGGATCGTCGTCCTCAAGGACGGCTCCGCGTCCCGCGCCGAGACCGCTTCCGCCGCCCGCTCGCTGACCGGCGAGTACGACGGCAGCCTCACGCATGTCTACGGCAGCGCGGTGAAGGGCTTCGCCGCGAAGCTCTCCAAGGCCGAGGCCAAGGAGCTCGCCGCGGACCCCGATGTCGCCTACGTCGAGCAGAACGCGCGGGTCTCCATCAGCGAGACCCAGCCGAACGCCACCTGGGGCATCGACCGAATAGACCAGCGGGACCTCCCGCTCTCCACGACGTACACGTACAACACCAACGCGTCCAATGTGACGGCGTACATCATCGACACCGGCATCCGCACCTCGCACAGCGACTTCGGCGGGCGCGCGAGCATCGGCACCGACACCGTCGGCGGCGGTCAGAACGGCCAGGACTGCAACGGGCACGGCACGCATGTGGCCGGCACCGTGGGCGGCAAGAACTACGGAGTCGCCAAGGGCGTCAAGCTCGTCGGCGTACGCGTCCTCGACTGCAACGGCTCCGGCACCACCGCCGGGGTGATCGCGGGCGTCGACTGGGTGACCGCCAACGCCGTCAAGCCGGCCGTCGCCAACATGAGCCTGGGCGGCGGTGCCAACACCTCGCTCGACAACGCCGTGAAGCGCTCCATCGCCTCCGGTGTCACCTACTCGCTCGCGGCCGGCAACGGCAACTTCCTCGGCTGGCCGCAGAACGCCTGCAACTCCTCGCCGGCCCGGGTCCCCGAGGCGATCACGGTGGGCGCGACCGACCGCAACGACCGGCGGGCGTCGTTCTCCAACTACGGCACCTGCCTCGACCTGTTCGCGCCCGGCGTGAGCGTCACCTCGGCCTGGATCACCAACGACACCGCGACCAACACCATCAGCGGTACGTCGATGGCGGCGCCGCACACGGCCGGTGTCGCGGCCCTCTACCTGGCCAACAACCCGGGCGCCGCGCCCGCGCAGGTTCGGGACGCGCTGGTGAACGGGGCGACCAACGGCAAGGTCCAGGACCCGCGCACGGGCTCCCCGAACAAGCTCCTCTACTCGCTCCTTTAAGGCACTTGGGCGGTGCGGAGGGCCCTGCGCCCTCCGCACCCCGCCCACCGCCTACAGCTCCCCCTCCGGCTCCCCGCCCCCGTCACCGTCCCGGTCCGGCGCGGGCGCCAGGCCCAGAAGGCGGCAGGCCTGCTCGAGAGAGGTCGCGAGGTCCCGTACCGCGGCGTCACCCGTCGAGGTGGCCAACTGCTGCGCCTCGCGGCGGAGTTCCGGCAGCGACGGCGCGCCGGGCAGGGAGCCGCCCGACTTCGGCGCCGTGTCGTCCTCGGTGCACTCGGTCTCCGACTCGCACGGCCGGTAGCCCGACTCGGTCCGCAGTCCGTCCGCGAAGTACCCGGCCACGGCGGCGACTTGGAGCGAATCGTCGGCGCCTGCGCCCCACAGGGGCTTGTTCAGCGCGGAGGCCTCGATCTGCTCGGACTCCTCGGACGGGGAGCGGCTGTCGGGGTCGAGCCAGCGGACGCTGGCGGTGGCGACATGGCCGCTGTCGGCGCCGTCGCGCAGCTTGACCGCGTAGAGCGCCGTGACGGTGTGCCCCGGACCGACCTCGCCGCCGTCCACGCGGTCGTCGCGGAAGTCCTCGTCGGCGACCTCGCGGTTCTCGTAGCCGATCAGCTTGAACTGCTTGACCGTCTGCGGGTCGAAGGCCACCTGCGCCTTGGCATCGCGGGCGCGCAGCTCGATATGGGCGGGCAGGTCGTCGCAGAAGACCTTCTCGGCCTCGTCGAGGCTCGAGACGTATGTGGTGTGCCCGTCGCCCTTGTTGGTGAGCCGCTCCATCAGCTGATCGCCGTACTCGCTGCCCACCCCGACCCCGAACAGCGTGATGCCGTGCTCCTTGCGCTCGTCCTCGATGCGCTCCAGGATCCCGTCGGCGTCCGTCTCGCCGACGTTGGCGAGCGCGTCGGAGAGCAGCACGACGCGGTTGGTGGAGCCGGGGACCTTGCCGTCCACGGCGGTGTCGTAGCCCTCCTCCACACCGGCCGCGACATTGGTCGAGTCGGTGGGCTCCAGGTCGTCGATCACGTCGTGGATGCGGTCCTTGTTGCCGCCGATCCGGGTCATCTCCAGGACGGTGTCGGCCTCGTCGCTGAAGGTCACGATGGCCACCGAGTCGTCGGAGCGCAGCCGGTCCGTCATGAGGTCGAGGGAGTCCCGTACAAGATCGAGCCGGCCGGGCTCGGACATGGACCCCGAGATGTCCACGACGAAGGTGAGGGCCGCGGGCGGGCGCCGCTCGCCGTCGCCGCCACGGGTGGCCAGGCCGACCCGCAGCAGGGACCAGTCGGGGTCCTGGGTGCGGGCGCCGTCGACGCTCACGGAGAAGCCGTCGCCGTCGGGCCGTTCGTAGTCCTGCCGGAAGCTGTTGACGAACTCCTCGGGACGGACGTTCGCCGGGTCGGGCAGCCGGCCCTCTTCGAGCGAGCGGCGCGCGTAGCCGTACGAGGCCGTGTCCACATCGAGCGCGAACGTGGAGAGGAAATCGGGTTCGGGTGCGATCTCCCGGCCCTCGCTGTCCTTCTGCGCCCCCTCGGCCCCCTCGGTTCCTCGCGGCTGGTCCGGCGCGGGCATCGGCGCGCTGTCCGCCTTGCCGCCGCCCTCGCTCGCCCGGTTGCCGTCGCTGCCGCCCCCGGCACCGCAGCCGGTGGCGAGCAGCGCCCCGGCCATCGCCAGGGCGAGCGCCCCGGACCGTACTCCTGTGCCTCGCATCAAGTGCCCCCTCGGTCATCGGTCTTGTGACTGTGACGCAGGGGACTTCAGGAATGTGCGGTCCGGCCTATTGCGGAAGAGTTGCGATGCGGCAACGTCGGTCGCGGGCCGATAACGAAGATCCCGACCCGGTCACACCCCGGGAACGGACCGGTCACCCCAGTCGCGGAACCATCACGTCCGCCCCCGGAGTCCGGTCACCGCGGGTTCGCCGCTCGTCTGACGCCGCGAACTCGCACCACACCGTCTTGCCGGGATCCCGCTCCCCCACGCCCCACTTGTCGGCCAGCACGTCCACGATGCGCAGGCCGCGGCCGGCCTCGTCGGCGGTCTCGGGGATTCTCGGGTCCCCGGCACCGCTGTCGTGCACCTCGATACGGAGTACGTCGGCGTCGCGGGCCATCCGCAGCAGGAACCCCCGCCCCGGCGGCACCCCGTGCAGCAGCGCGTTGGTGGCGAGTTCGCTCACACAGAGCAAGGGGTCGTCCGGGGCGGGCCAGCCCCAGTCGGCGAGCGCGTCGCGGGCGAAGTGCCTGGCGACGGGGATGGACTGGCGTTCCCGGCGGAGGAACTTCTGGCGCACGAGGGGGAGTTGGGGTTCTTCGTTCATGGGACGAGGGTTGCGGAGCGTGACTATCGTGGAACAGTCAGTCGGCTCATACCCGTGAGCTGTATGACCTCGGGCCGGGTCGAGCAGGGGACGGTGGGGGAATTGACGGACATGGCTGTCAGGAAGCGCCCCCGGAAGAACGCGTCGGCGATGCGGATGGTCGGCGCGCTGGTGGCGCAGTTCCGCAGGAACGCCGGTCTGACGCAACGGGAGCTGTCGGCGCGGCTGGTGGTCGCGGAGGTGACGATCGCCTCCATCGAGCAGGGGGTTCGGCCGCTGTTGCCGGATCTGGCGGAGGCGCTGGATCAGGTGCTGGGTAGCCAGGGAGCGCTGGCTGTCGCCGTGGCCAACATGCCGGAGATCGACCAGTTCCCGCTGTGGGCGGAGTCGTATATCGAGCATGAGCGCGACGCTCTCGCGCTCTCCAAGTACGACGCGCTAGCCATCCCAGGACTTCTACAGACGCCCGGATACGCCCGGGCGGTGCTGCAAAACCGAGTCCCTGCTTACGACTTGGACGAGGTCGAAACAAAGGTGGCCGCCCGCGTCGGACGCCAGGACATCCTGCATCGCAGGGTGCCACCGACGATCAGCTTCGTAGTCTGGGAGCCCGCGCTGCGTATGGCGTTCTGCGATGAGCAGGTGCGGGACGAACAGGTGCGCCATCTGTGCACGATTACCGAACTGCCTGGCCTCACACTGCAGTTCCTGCCGCTCGACGCCCCAGCTCACGCCGGCCTCGACGGCCCCTTCACCTTGCTGGAGACGCCCGAACACCAGCACCTCGCCTACACCGAGACCCAGCGCGGCAGCCAGTGGGTCTCCGAGCCTGATGAAGTGTCCATCCTGGCGCGCAAATATGCGATGCTGCGATCGCAGGCCCTCTCCCCAGCGGATTCGAAAGGCCTGCTGGACCGGCTGCTAGGAGAGCGATGGGCACCGCATTGAACTGGTTCAAGTCGAGCTACAGCGGTAGCGAAGGCGGCGACTGCCTCGAAGTCGCCTACGACTGGCGCAAGTCCACCTACAGCGGCAGCGATGGCGGCGAGTGCCTGGAGATCGCCACCCACCCCGCCGCCATCCACATCCGCGACTCCAAGCGCCCCGAGGGCGACACCCTCACGGTCACCCCCGAGACCTGGGCCGCCTTCACCGCGTACGCGACCAGCTGACCCCACCGCAAGCAGCGCCGCTCAGGACACGATGTCCTTGCGCGAGAACGCGCGGAACGCGAGCGCGATCAGGACCACGGCGTACGTGACCGACACCGCCGCGCCCTGGAGCATCCCGCCCCACTCCAGCTTGGGCTGCAGCGCGTCGATCCACGCGAACTGCCAGTGCGCGGGCAGCACATCGCGCCAGTTGCCCAGTGCGGTGACCGCGTCGAGGACATTGCCGACGATGGTCAGGCCCACCGCGCCGCCGACCGCGCCGAGCGGTGCGTCGGTCTTCACGGAGAGCCAGAACGCGAGGCCCGCGGTGACCAGTTGGGACAGGAAGACGTAGACGACCACGATCAGGAGCCGTCCGGCCGACTCCCCCGCCCCGATCCCGCCGCCGGTGGGCAGTTGCAGGGGCCCCCAGCCGTACGCCGCCGTGCCCACGACGAGTGCGACCAGGGGAAGCAGCAGCATCGCCGCCGCACTGAACGTGAGCGCCACGGCGAGCTTGCTCCACAGGAGCCGGGCGCGCGGCACGGGCGCGGCGAGCAGATAGCGCAGCGAGGACCAGCTGGCCTCGGAGGCCACGGTGTCGCCGTGGAAGAGGGCGACGGGCACCACGAGCAGGAATCCGGCCGAGACGAACAGGCAGGTGGCCGCGAAGTTCACGCCCGATTCGGTGGCCGTCTGCATCAGCGTCGGGCCGCGCTCGGCGTTCCCGTCGGGGGTGCCGCCGATCGCGAAGGCCGCGACCAGGATGAACGGCAGAATCGTCAGGATCCCGGCCATCACCAGGGTCCGGCGCCGCTTGAGCTGGCGCAGCGCCTCCACCCGGAAGGGCAGGGTGCGCCGGGCGCGGTAGCCGGGCGCGGCCTCGGCCGGCTTCACCTCAGTGCTCATGCCGAGCCTCCGATCAGGTTCAGGAACGCGTCCTCGAGGCGGCGGTGCGGTCCGACACCGGTCACCGGTACTTCGAGGCGCAGGAGTTCGGCGAGCAGGTCGGTCACGCTCGCGCCGTCGAGGCGTACGAGCAGACCGCTCTCCGCGATCGCCGCGGAGCCGATGCCGGGCAGAGAGTCGATCTTCTCGGCGACGGCCTCCGGCACGGGCTCGGCCGTGGACACGAGGAGCGTCTCGCCCGAGCCGACGATCTCGGCGACGGGGCCGGCCTGCACGAGCTGTCCCCGGTCCATGACGACCAGATGCGTACAGGACTGCTCGACCTCGGAGAGCAGATGGCTGGAGACGATCACGGTGCGCCCGGCGGCCGCGTACCGGATCATCACCTCGCGCATCTCGCGGATCTGCGGCGGGTCGAGTCCGTTGGTGGGCTCGTCGAGGATCAGCAGGTCCGGCAGGCCGAGCATGGCCTGGGCGATGGCGAGGCGCTGGCGCATGCCCTGCGAGTACGTGCGCACGGCGCGCGCGAGGGCGTCGCCGAGGCCGGCGATCTCCAACGCGTCCTCGATACGGGCGTCTTCGGCCGGACGGCCGGTCGCGGCCCAGTACAGCTCCAGGTTCTCGCGCCCGCTCAGATGCGGCAGGAAGCCCGCGCCCTCGACGAACGCGCCCACCCGGGACAGCACCGGGGCGCCCGGCCGGATCGCGTGCCCGAAGACCCGGATCTCTCCGGCGTCGGGGGTGATCAGGCCCATGAGCATGCGCAGGGTGGTGGTCTTGCCCGCACCGTTCGGTCCGAGCAGCCCGAGGACCTGGCCCTTCTCGACGCGGAAGCCGAGGTCCCGTACGGAGTAGCGTTCGGACTTGCCGTACTTCTTGCTCAAGTCCGTGATCTGGAGCGGCACTTCGGCGAGTGCGGGGTCGGCGGGCGGAGCCGCCACCCGGCGGCGTGCGGTGAAGAGCAGTCCGGCCGCGAGCACCACGCCCACCAGCGGCAGCGCCCAGACCCAGGCGGGGAGCGGCGCGGCGGCGGTCTTCACACCGGGCGCCGTGGGCACGCTCAGGTCGTCGAGCAGCGTCACCTTGTACGTGGCGGGCTCGACGGGAGAGGCGTAGCCGAGGTCGGTGGAGGAGAGGGCGAGGCGCAGCTTGTGCCCGGACTGCACCTCGTGGTCGATCGCGGGCAGCGTGAGGTCGACCTCGCGGCCGTCCTCGGCGTCGGTGACCCGGATCGGCGAGACCAGCTGGGAGGGCAGCACCTGCTGCTGTCCGTCCGGCCCCACGTCGTACACCTTCGCGAAGAGCACCGCCTCGCCGGAGTCGGACTGCACCCGTACCTTCGCGGTGGGCGAGCCGGTGATCTGCAGGTCCTTGCCGAGCGGCGCCGAGTCGAAGGCGGCGAACTGGCCGGGGAAGTCGAGCGAGAGCCCGCCGAGCCCGAGCGAGGACAGCTGGGAGAGGCCGCCGCCGAGGCCGGGCACCGTGGAGATCGCGGGCGGGCTCGAACCCGCCGGATTGTCCAGGGACTTGGTGCCCTTGGTCAGCTCGACGGTCTTCATGCCGCTGTCGAGCCCCGGGTACTGCCCGTCGGTCGCGCCCCTGAGCTGCGCCCGTCCGTCGGTGGAGTCCACTCCCCCGGTACGGGTCACCCGGAACGCGGGACCGGTGTCGGCGCCCTTGTCCCGCTTGAGGTAGCGGTCGAACCAGCCGGCCGCCCGGCCGTCGGCCCGGGCGCCCTCCATGTCGCCGCCGTCATGGCCGCCGGCGATCCAGTCGACGGCGACCGGGCCCCCGTTGTCCCCTATGGCCTTCGCCATCTCGTCGGCCTGCCCGAGCGGGAAGAGGGAGTCGGTCTGGCCCTGAAGGATCAGCGCGGGCACCTTGATCCTGTTCCCGACCGCGGACGGGCTGCGCTCCTCGAGGAGCTGCTTCGCCTTCGCGTCGGGCTTCCCGGCGACCGCGACCCGGTTGTACATCTCACAGATCCGCTGCTCGAACCGGTCGCAGCCCCCGCCGGTGGACAGGAACATCCCGGCCCACAGCTTCTTGAAGACCCCGTTCGGGAACAGGGCGTCCGAAAGGTTCCAGTACGTGATGAGCGGCGCGATCGCGTCCACCCGCTCGTCGTGCCCGGCGGCAAGGAGCGAGACCGCCCCGCCGTACGAGGCGCCGGTCACACCCACGCGAGGGTCGCCGCTCTTGTCGAGCTGGACCTCGGGGCGCTTCGCCAGCCAGTCGATCATCCTGGTGACGTCGGCGACCTCGGCCTCCGGATCGTTGAGACCGATCTTGCCGGTGGACTTGCCGAAGCCGCGCGCCGACCACGTGAGCACCGCATAGCCGCGCTCGGCGAGCCGCTCGGCCTGCGCCCGGACATCCTTCTTGCTGCCGCCGAAGCCGTGTCCGATCAGAACGGCGGGGCGTTTGGTGTCGCTGCTGCCCGCCGTGAAGTACGAGGTGTCGATCCGCGCGCCGTCCATCTGCAGCAGCGCGTCCGCGCGGTGCACGGCGGGCTTGTCGTCGGCGGTCGCCACGGCGGTCCAGGTGCCGGCGCCCACGAGCACGGCGAGCGCAGCCCCCGCGGCGGCGAGCCGTCGGGGGCGTGTGCGGGCACGCTTCAGCCCGGGCAGTCGAAGATCCATGCCTACGAGCGTAAGCGGACGCTGTGACAACCGCGGCCCCCGCCGGACGGAGACCCCGAGCCTCCCCCGGAGGTAGGAGACGTGCGCGGCGTACCGCAGACGCAGTACGTGGCGCTCCTTCGGTAACGGGCCACCTAAAGCGCACCTTACTGCGGACATAGGGGGCATATCAGAATGGGAGCGCTTTCACACCTGACGGACCGTCAAACGCGGTCTGCGGCAACCTTCACATGTCATTGACATCTCCGGCACCTGGCGCGCTAATGCGACCACCGCACCACAGCCATGAGCAACGAGCCGCACCACATACGAAACCGGCCACCCTTTCCCGCGCCAACAGGTCAAGGGTGGCCGGTCCGTCGGCACAGGAGTGCCGGTCCCATGTAAGCACTCAACGCCTTGGGCCGACACCTCCTGTGATCACTTACGGCTGCCCAACTGCCGTATCTCATACGAGGATCACGACCCAAGGGGGCACCACCCAGTGAGAACGACCCGTAAGCGAAGTCTGGCCTGCGTGGGAGCGCTGGCCCTAGCCGTGGGGGCGGGAGTCGTGGGGCTCGCGGCCCCCGCGAGCGCCGTGACGGGCACCGCCACGGCCAGCATGCACTGCCAGCTGCCACCGGGCTCTCCGTCGCCGAACCCGCGCGACATGAACTCCACGTACACGGTGGAGGTGCCGGACGAGGTACAGCCGGGCGATGTCCTGCCGGCCGGTTCGGTCAAGGTGACACCCTCGCCGACCGGCGTGACGGTGCCCTTGCAGCTGACCCTGACGATGACCCCGTCGGTCACCTTCGAGCTGGAGAACGCGGGGATACCGGGCGGCACCAAGGTCACGGTCACCGGCGACGTACAGCCGCCGCAGACGGTCCCCGCGAACGGGGAGCCGTCGATCGCGCCCTGGACCAACAACGCGCCGATCACGATCCCGGCGAGTGCGAGCCCGGGCGCGATCAAGTGGCTGGTCGACTCGTCGAAGACCGTCACGACGATCACCAACCCGCCGCTCGGCGCACAGGACACCGTGTGTACGGCGAACGCGCCCAAGGTCGCGGTGGTCACCAACCAGATCCCGGTGCCGACCGTGCCGACCACGACCAAGCTGACCCCGAACAACGGTGGTCCGGGGACGGCCGTGACGGCGACGGGTGTCAACTTCGCTCCAGGGCCGGTGACTTGTACCGCGTCCCTGGCCGGTGTGGACACCGACACCGGTACCGGAACGGCGGACGCGGGCGGTAACGCGACCTGTTCGCTCACGGTCACCACGAAGGCGGACAGCATCCGGATCGGCTCCGCCCCGGGCAAGGCCTTCGTCTGGGTCACGCCCATCGAGGGCGTGCCGCACCCCGTGGACATCGAGGTGCTTCCGGGCGCCCTGGCGATCGGACCCGCGGGCGGTCTGCCCACGCTCGACCTGGGCTCGGTCACCATCAACGGCAAGTCCCAGACGGTGACGGGCACCTTCAACGCCGCCGCCGTACAGGACTTCCGCGGTGGCAGCCTCGGCTGGGACGTGACCGTGACGAGGACACCGTTCCTCAACACGGCCACCGGGCACGCGATGAACACGGCGGCGCTCTCCATTGCGCCGACCTGCGCCGTGACCAACCCGGACAGCCCGAGCCCGTGCGTCGTGGGCGCGGCCGGCGCGATCACGGACACACCGAAGCAGGTCGCCTCCCAGGCGCCCGGCGGTGAGGAGCTGACCGGTGGCGAGTTCGCGGTCGGCGGCGGTGCCTCGCTGAAGCTTCCGCCGTTCATGTTCGCGGACGCCTATCAGTCGGTCGTCACGTTCTCCATGGCGTAACCGGCACAAGGTGCAGGGTGCGCCCCCGGCTCGGTCACCTCGGGGCGCGCCCTGCACCGACTCCCGTACGAATTCGGCCTCTTGGAGCAGGCATGCCCAGACCGTACGCGTTGATCGTGGCCGCAGTGGTCGGCCTGCTCATCACCCTCACCGGCCCGCCGCCCGCCGCCCGCGCGGCGGACAACGGCACCTGGGCGGTCTTCCCCACGCCACCGGAGGGTTCCGACAAGCGCACCCGCGAGTACTTCGCGCACGAGGCGGACCCGGGCGGCGAGATCGAGGACAGCGTCACCATCGCCAACACCTCCGACGAGGCCCTCACCTTCCGGGTCTTCGCCACGGACGCGATCAACACCCCGCAGGGCGGCGCGTTCGCGCTGCTGCCGGTGGAGCGCGAGCCGAAGGATGTCGGCACGTGGATGCTGCTCGGCAAGAACGACTCCGCCCGGGACACCACGCTCACGGTCGAGGCGCACCAGCGGGTGGACATCCCGTTCCGCGTGAAGGTGCCCGCCGACGCCACCCCCGGTGACCACATCGGCGGCATCGTGGCGCTGAACACCAAGGTGGAGAGCGTCCGCAAGAAGGACAAGGTCCAGGTGGGCGTGCGGCGTTCGGTCGGCGCGCGGATGTATCTGCGGGTCGACGGACCTCTCGCACCCGACCTTGCGATCGAGTCGGTCTCGGTCGACCGCGCCGCTCCCCTGATCCCCTGGGTCTCGGACGCCAAGGCCACGGTCCGCTACGTCCTGGTCAACCGCGGCAACGTCCGTCTGCGCCCCACGATCCAGCTCTCCGCCGAGGGCCTGTTCGGGCGCGACGTCCTGACCCAGCGCCCGCGCGCCATGAAACTGGAGCTGCTGCCGGGCCAGCGGGTGGAGTTCACCGAACCGTGGGCAGGCTCCCCCCAGTTGGACTGGGTGACGGTGAAGGCGAAGGCGGGCGCGTTCGACGAGCCGAAGGTGGCGCAGACGACGCGCGAGACCTCCTTCCTGGCCGTGCCCTGGCCTACCCTCGGCGCACTGTTCGCGCTGGCCCTGCTCGTCTGGGGCGGCCGCCGGATCCGCCGCGCGGGCGGTCCGCGCGCGCTGTGGCGCCGGCTGCGCTCGCGTCTGCGCGGAACCCCGAAGTCCGTCAACTCCCGTGATACCGATGAGGAATGGACATCCGCCGCGCCACCGACGCTGACCAGGTGACAGCAGCAGCCCACCTCTTCGACGCCCCGCCCCGCGAGGAGGCCACCCGCCGCTTCCTCGCGGCCGGCGGCCACCACATGTTCCTCGCGTACGAGGACGGCGTCCCCACCGGCTTCATCACCGGCATCGAGATCCATCACCCCGACAAGGGGGTGGAGATGTGCCTGTACGAGCTGGGGGTGGACGCTCCGTACCGGCGCAGGGGGATCGCGACGGCACTCATCGCCGAACTCGGGGCCCTGGCGCGGAAGCTGGGGTGCTACGACATGTGGGTGCCGGTGGACACGGACAACGAGGGGGCGCTGGCGACGTACCGGGCGACCGGTGCGCGGCAGGACGGGGTGTGCGCGGTGCTGACGTGGGAGTTCGACGGTTAGCGTCCGGCGGCCGGCGGTGCGTGGGGGTCCAGCGGCCGACGGTGCGTGCTCACAGCGTGCGCAGCACCAGCATCCCGCCGAGCGCCAGCATCGTCACCGCCACCGCGCCGTCCACCACCCGCCAGGCCGTCGGCCGCGCGAGGACGCCGCTGAGCAGCCGCGCCCCGTACCCGAGGGCCGCGAACCACACCAGACTGCCGAGCATCGCGCCGACGCCGAACACCCACCGCAGGTCCCCGCGCTGCGCGGCCACCGAGCCGAGGAGCAGCACCGTGTCCAGGTAGACATGCGGGTTCAGCCAGGTCAGCGCCAGGCAGGTGAGCACCGCGGCCCGTATCGACCGGGTGCCCGCGCCCTCCGCCCGCAGCCCCTGCGCACCGTCCACCGGGCGCAGTACGCGGCGGGCGGCCAGGACTCCGTAGCCGAGCAGGAACGCGCCGCCCGCCAGACCGATGACCGTCATCGCCGCCGGCCACGCGGTGACGACCGCGCCGAGGCCGGCCACTCCGAGGGCGATCAGGAGGGCGTCGGAGACGGCGCAGATGGCGACCACCGAGAGCACGGCCTGTCCGCGCACACCCTGGCGCAGCACGAAGGCGTTCTGTGCGCCGATGGCGACGATCAAGGAGAGTCCGGTGCCGAAGCCGGCGCCGACCGCCGGGAGAAGTCCGCTGTTCATGCCTTCGACGCTAAGGATCCCCTGGCCTTCAGTACAGCTAAAGTTTCTTACGTACCTTTAGCACTCGTCATGAAAGGGACTGGAGCGGCCGTGCCGATGGAGCTACCCCACGACCTGGTCCGCACCCTCCTCGCCGCCGTCGACGAGGGCACCTTCGACGCCGCGGCGGCCGCCCTGCATCTGACGCCCTCGGCGGTCAGCCAGCGGATCAAGGCCCTCGAGCAGCGCACCGGGCGGGTGCTCCTGATGCGCACGAAGCCGGTGCGGCCGACCGAGTCCGGTGAGGTCGTCGTGCGTTTCGCGCGGCAGCTCGCGGCCCTCGAGCAGGCGGCGCACCTGGACCTCGGGCTCGAGGACGACCCCGCGGACGACGGACCGCGCGGGGCGGCCCGGCTGCCGATCGTCGTGAACGCGGACACTCTGGCCACCTGGTTCCTGCCCGCCCTGACCCGGGTGCCGCAGGACCCGCCGGTCTGCTTCGAGCTCCTGCGCGAGGACGAGGGGCACTCCGCGACGCTGCTGCGCGAGGGCCGTGTGATGGCGGCGGTGACCTCGTCGGCGGAGCCGGTGGCGGGGTGCACGGTGCGGCCGCTGGGCCTCGTACGCTATCTGCCGCTGGCCACACCGGAGTTCAGGGAACGGCACCTGACGCCGGGGCCGCTCTCCCGCCGACTGCCGGAAGCCCCGGTCGTGATCTACGACCGCCGCGACGAGCTCCAGGACCGCTTCGTGCGCACCCTCACGCGCGGCCGCACGGACGCAGGTCCGCTGCGCCACTACGTCCCCACGTCCGAAGGATTCCGCGACGCGGTCGCCGCCGGCCTCGGCTGGGGTCTGCTCCCCGACCTCCAGGCCGCACCGCTCCTGAGCTCGGGCGCCCTCACCGAACTGGCACCGGGCAAGCACCTGGACGTACCCCTGTACTGGCAGCAGTGGAAGCTCGACGTCCCCGCCCTCGCGCACGTCGCGGAAACGGTCGCCGAGGCGGCCACCGAGTTCCTGCACCCACCGGGCTGACCCGCGGATCTTGGGGACTCAGGTCCCGCTTATCCGGGTCTTATGTCCGCTCGTACGCCCTCCGTGCCTGCCTAGGGTTGCCGTGATCCCGGCGAACACCCCCAGCAGAGGCAGAGATTCATGAAGCGCACCCTCGCGGCCACGGCCGCCCTCGTCGTCGTCGCAGCCGGCGCCACCGCTTGCGGAGCGGGCTCGACCGTCGACACCGGCGCGGCGCTCCTGAGTGCGCTGACCAAGGCGTCCGACCAGACGCAGAAGGCCGGCTCGGCCGAGGTCGCGATGAGCACGGACCTCGGCCAGGGCGACCCCATCGCCATGGACGGCACCTTCGCCTGGGGCAAGGGCGGCGAGATGGCGTACGACGTGCGGATGGACGCCGCGGCCGCCGGGATGAGCACTCTGGTGGAGGGCGACAAGGTGCGCGCGCTCCTCGTCGACGGCGCCTACTACTACAACGTGCAGCCGCAGGCCGCGGGCCCGCTGCGGAACAAGCACTGGGCGAAGGTCGAGGTGTCGGCCGTGCTCGGCGAGGAGGCTGCCGAACAGGTCGCCGTGTCCGGCGACCCGACCTCCGGCCTGCGCAGCATCAAGGATGCCAAGGACATCGAGAAGGTCGGCGAGGAGACGGTCCTCGGCAAGAAGACGACGCACTACAGGACGGCGTTCTCCGCGGACTCGCTCGGCGCCGCCGCGGAGGGGCTGGCCAACGCGGCGGGCAAGGACTTCGACAAGGTGACCATGGAGATCTGGCTCGACGACCAGAACATGCCGGTCCGTATCAAGCAGGACATGGGCGCCCTGAAGATGAGCATGGACTTCAAGAAGTTCGGCGCCGCGAAGAAGATCACGGCGCCGCCCGCGAAGGACACCGCCGACCTGTCCAAGATGATCGAGGAGCAGATGCAGGGCTCGTGACCTACGCGGCCCCGCCGCCCCCCGTACCGATCCGCTCCGCCAGCTCCCGCGCCGCTCCCCGCGGCAGCCGCCCGTGCACCACCTCGACCCGGTGCACGATGGGCGGCACCGAGATCGCGGTCACGCTCACACCGTGCAGCCGCCGCGCCGTGGAGTCCGGCAGCACGGTGAGTCCGTGGCCCGCACGGACCAGGGCACCGAGGGTGAGGACGTCCGTGCCTTCGTACGTCGTACGGGCGCGGAACCCGTCCGTGCCCGCCGCCACCCGCAGCCGGGGCAGCGGAACTCCCGTGTCGGGGGCGTCGATCCAGTGCGCCTCGCTCAGGTCCGCGAGACGTACGGAGGGACGGCGGGCGAGAGGGTGACGGGCGGGCAGCACGACCGCCAAGGGCTCCTCGGCGACCCGCACGGTGGTGAGCGGACCGAGGTCCGCGAGCGCGAGCGGATCGCTGGGGGCCGCGGCTCCGTCCACGAGGGCGAGGTCGACCTCGCCGGAGGTCACGGCCGCCAGCGCTTCGTCCCGGCCCAGGACCCTGAGGCTCGGACGGTCCCCCGGCAGGGGTGCGGCAAGGAGCACGGGGTGCGACAGCGGCGTACAGGCGACCGAAATCCCTTGCTGTGGCGCCTGGTTGAGGCGGGCCAGGTCCGCCCGGGCCGCGTCGAGGCGCAGGAGCAGCGGGCGGGCGTGCTCCATGAGCCGGGCCCCGGCCGCGGTCGGGGCGACGGGCCGGCGGGTCAGCAGCGGTGTGCCGAGGTCGGATTCGAGGGCGGCGATGTGCTGGGAGACGGCCGACTGCGTATAGCCGAGCGTGCTCGCCGCGACGGAGAACGAGCCCTGGTCGACGACGGCGACGAACGTCCGCAGGAGATGGGGATCCACGTCGGACAGTCTGCATCAGGCCGCATCAGCGCTGCTGATGCACCGTCCAGGAATCATCGTTGGACCTGATGCGGGCTCCGGGCTCACGATGCAGACATGACGACTTCCCTGCCCGTTACGGGACAGACAGCAGGTACAGCACGAGCCGCGCGTCTCGCCCTCGTCGGCGACCGCTCCCCCAACGTCCGCTCCCACATCCGCATCCCGGGCCTCCTCGACGCGCTGCGCGAGCGCGAGCACCTCGATCTGGAGGCGTACTGGATCGCGACCGAGGAAGCGGCCGCCCAGGGGGTCGAGGGCTTCGACGGGATCTGGGTGCTGCCGGGCAGCCCCTACCGCAGCGAGGCGGGCGCCCTCAGGGCCGTGCGCACCGCACGGGAACAGAACATCCCGTTTCTCGGCACCTGCGGCGGATTCCAGCACGCGGTCCTGGAGTTCGCACGGAACGTCTGCGGGCTGGCCGATGCCGCGCACGCCGAGAACGATCCGACGGCCGAGCGGCAGCTGATCGTGCCGCTCGCGTGCTCCCTGGTCGGACACGAGGGCGCCGTCCGCCTCGAGCCGGGCACCCTGGCGCGGGAACTCCTCGGCACCGAGCGGTCACTGGAGCGCTACCACTGCTCGTACGCCCTGGTCGAGGAGTATCTGGAGACCCTGCGCGGTCATGGGCTGCGCTTCAGCGGTACGGACGACGAAGGCGCCGTCCGCGTCGCCGAGCTGCCGGGGCACCCGTTCTTCCTCGCCACCCTGTTCCAGCCGGAGCTGGCCGGTGACGGCGCACGCGCGCACCCGGTGATCCGCGGGTTCGCCGCGGCGGCGGTCCTGCATGCCGCCACGGCGAAGGCCGCTGCCTGACAAGGACCTCAGTGGTTGCGCGGGAAGCCCAGGTCCACGCCGGTCGGCGCCTCGGACGGGTCCGGCCAGCGGGTCGTGACGACCTTGCCGCGGGTGTAGAAGTGCGTGCCGTCGTTGCCGTAGATGTGGTGGTCGCCGAAGAGCGAGTCCTTCCAGCCGCCGAAGCTGTGGTAGCCGACCGGGACCGGGATCGGGACGTTCACGCCGACCATGCCGGCCTCGACCTCCAGCTGGAAGCGGCGGGCCGCGCCGCCGTCGCGGGTGAAGATCGCGGTGCCGTTGCCGAAGGGCGAGTTGTTGATGAGGGCCAGGCCCTCCTCGTACGTGTCGACGCGCAGGACGCACAGGACCGGGCCGAAGATCTCGTCCTTGTACGCGTCGGCCGTGACCGGGACGCGGTCGAGCAGCGAGAGGCCGATCCAGTGGCCGTTCTCGTGGCCCTCGACGGTGTAGCCGGTGCCGTCGAGGACGACCTCGGAGCCCTGATCGGCGGCGCCGTGCACGTACGAGGCCACCTTGTCGCGGTGGGCCGCGGTGATCAGCGGGCCCATCTCGGACGCCGGGTCGTTGCCGGGACCGATCTTGATCTTCTCGGCGCGCTCGCGGATCTTCGCGACCAGCTCGTCCCCGGTCGAACCGACGGCGACCACGGCCGAGATGGCCATGCAGCGCTCGCCCGCCGAGCCGTACGCCGCCGAGACAGCCGCGTCCGCGGCCGCGTCGAGGTCGGCGTCGGGCAGCACCAGCATGTGGTTCTTGGCGCCGCCGAGTGCCTGGACGCGCTTGCCGTTGGCGGAGGCGGTGGTGTGGATGTAGCGGGCGATCGGGGTCGAGCCGACGAACGAGACGGCCGCGACGTCCGGGTGCTCGAGGAGCCGGTCGACGGCCACCTTGTCACCGTGCACGACGTTGAACACACCGTCCGGCAGGCCCGCTTCGGCGAGCAGCTCGGCGATCTTCAGGGAGGCCGACGGGTCCTTCTCGGACGGCTTGAGCACGAAGGTGTTGCCGCACGCGATGGCCAGCGGGAACATCCACATCGGCACCATGGCCGGGAAGTTGAAGGGCGTGATGCCCGCGACGACACCGAGCGGCTGGCGGATCGAGGCCACGTCCACGCGGCTGGACACGGAGGTCGACAGCTCGCCCTTCAGCTGCACGGTGATCCCGCACGCCAGGTCCACGATCTCCAGACCGCGCGCGACCTCGCCGAGCGCGTCCGAGTGCACCTTGCCGTGCTCGGCGGTGATCAGCTCGGCGATCGCGTCGCGGTTGGCGTCGAGCAGCGCACGGAACTTGAACAGCACGGTGGTGCGCTGGGCCAGCGAGGACTGCCCCCAGGTCGCCCAGGCCTCCTTCGCGGCGGCGACCGCCGCGTCCACCTCCTCGACGGAGGCGAAGTCGACCTGCGTGGTCACGGCGCCGGTCGCCGGGTCGGTGACCGGCCCCGAGCGGCCCGAGGCACCCTCGACGCTCTTGCCACCGATCCAGTGGTGCACGGTCTTTGTCACGGCGTTCGTCATGGCGTACTCCTCGAACTCCTGCTGGTTGTCACAGATGGCGCCGGCGGGCCCGCACTCGCCTCTCATAGGTCCGGCGCGCCTCGACCGCCGCCTTGCGGCTCGCGGTCTCGGCCACGGGAACATCCCACCACGCCTGCGCGGGTGGCACGCCCGACACTGTGTCTGCGGATTCGGTCTCGACGTAGACACATGTGGGAACGTCCGCAGCGCGTGCTACGCGGAGAGCTTCCCGCAGCTCACGTACGGTCTTCGCGCGCAGCACCCGCATCCCCAGGCTCTGCGCGTTGGCAGCCAGATCGACCGGCAGCGGGTCCCCGGTGTACGTCCCGTCCTCGGCCCGGTACCGGTATCCGGTCGCGAACCCCTCGGCCCCGACCGACTCGGAGAGCCCGCCGATGGACGCGTACCCGTGGTTCTGCAGGATCACGACCTTGATCGCGATCCCTTCCTGTACGGCGGTGACGAGTTCGGTCGGCATCATCAGATACGTCCCGTCGCCGACCAGCGCCCAGACCTCGCGCTCCGGCCCGGCGAGCTTGACCCCGATGGCGGCGGGGATCTCGTAGCCCATGCAGGAGTAGCCGTACTCGACGTGGTACTGGTCGCTGCGGCGGGTACGCCACAGCTTGTGCAGATCGCCGGGCAGGGATCCCGCGGCGTTGATGAGGACGTCGCGGTCGTCGGCCAACTCGTCCAGGACACCGAGGACTTGGGCCTGGGTGGGCCGGGCCTCCTCGTCGGGCGCCGCGTAGGCCTCGGTGACCAGGGAGTCCCACTCGGCCTTGGCCCGGCCGTACTCGGCCTCGTACGACCCGGGCAGGCGGTAGGCGGGAATCAGTTCGGTGTCCGCGGTGCGCTCCGCGAGGAGGTACCGCAGCCGCGTCAGCCCTGCGGCCGCGTCCCCGGCCAGCGAGATCCCGCCCATCTTGTGGGAGTCGAACCCGGCGATGTTGAGGTTCACGAAGCGCACGTCAGGGTGCTCGAAGAGCGTCCCCGAGGCCGTCGTGAAGTCGGTGTAGCGCGTACCGATCCCGATCACCACATCGGCGGTGCGGGCGATACGGTCCGCGGCGGCCGTCCCCGTGTGCCCGATCCCGCCGAGGTCGGCGGGGTGGTCGTGGGGCAGCGCTCCCTTGCCCGCCTGGGTCGAGGCGACCGGGATCTTCGTGCTGTCGGCGAACGCCTTCAGGGCGGCCTCGGCACCTGCGTGGCGGACACCGCCGCCCGCGATGACGAGCGGTCGGCGGGAGTGGCGGATCAGCGCGACCGCCTCGTTCAGATCGCGTTCGTCCGCCTGCGGCCGCGGGATCCGCCACACCCGCTCCCGGAAGAACTCCTCGGGCCATTCGTACGCCTCGGCCTGCACGTCCTGCGGGAGCGCGAGCGTCACCGCACCCGTCTCCACGGGATCCGCAAGCACCCGCATCGCACTCAGCGCCGCCGGGATCAGCGCCTCGGGGCGGGTCACCCGGTCGAAGTACTTCGACACCGGCCGCAGACAGTCGTTCACCGACACATCGCCCGCGTACGGCACTTCGAGCTGCTGCAGTACGGGGTCGGCGGGCCGCGCCGCGAACACATCGCCCGGCAGCAGCAGTACGGGGAGGTGGTTGACGGTGGCGAGCGCGGCGCCGGTCACCAGATTGGTGGCCCCGGGGCCGATGGAGGTGGTCACCGCGTGCGTGGACAGGCGCCGCGAGTGCCGCGCGTATCCGACCGCCGCGTGCACCATCGACTGCTCGTTGCGCCCCTGGTGGAAGGGCATCTCATCGGCGTACTCGACGAGTGCCTGCCCGAGCCCGGCCACGTTCCCGTGCCCGAAGATCCCCCAGGTCGCCGTGATCAGCCGCTGCCGGGTCCCGTCGCGTTCGCTGTACTGCCGGGACAGGAAGCGTACGAGCGCCTGGGCCACGGTGAGTCTCATCGGTAGCCCTCCGTGTAGTCGGGGTGGAACCGGATGCGCCACTCCCGCCCGGCCCCGGGGCCGGCCATCACGTTCAGGTAGTACATGTCGTGCCCGGGCTGCGCGATGGACGGTCCGTGCCAGCCGTCCGGGACCAGGACCGCGTCCCTGGTGCGGACTTCGGCGAGCACATCCGTACCGCCGTCGCGGGACGGACTCACGCGCTGATAGCCGAGGCCTTCCGGTCCGCCGTCGATCTCGAAGTAGTAGATCTCCTCCAACTCGCTCTCCACGTCCGGCACTTGCTCGTCGTGCTTGTGGGGCGGATACGAGGACCAGTTGCCGCCGGGGGTGAGCACCTCGACCGCGATCAGCCGGTCGCACTCGAAGACGCCGGCGGCGGCGAAGTTGCGCACTTCCCGCGCACAGCGGCCGCTGCCCCGGCGTTCGATGGGAACCTCCGCCGCGGGGCCGTAGCGAGCCGGGAGTCTCCGCTCGCATTTCGCTCCTGCCAAAGCGAACCGGCCTCCCACGGCGGAGGCGATCTGGGTGTGGGCGTCACGCGGTACGTACGCGAAGTCGGTGGCGCCCGCGTAGACATCCTTGCGCCCGCCGAGTTCGATCATCATGCCGTTCACATAAACGGTGCATCCCCCGGTCAGCGGCAGCACGATCCACTCGCTGCCGCCGCTCACCAAGGTGTGCGAACCGCCCGGCGGCAGCTCGAGCACCCGCAGGGACGCGAACGTCCATGCGGCCCGTTCCGGGCCGATGTCCAGGGCGTACGGCCCGTGCGCCGTCTCCCCTGCCCGTACATGCATCGCGACTCACTCCCTACAGCAGACCCACAGCGGTCTGGACGGCCGCCGCGACATCGTCATCGGGCGGATAGAGCAGCGAACGGCCCACGACAAGCCCTTGCACGGTGGGCAGTTGCAGCGCGCCCCGCCATTTCTCGTACGCGGCGTCCTGATCGGCATGCGTATCGCCCCCCAGGATCACGGACGGCAGCGTCGAGGCCGCCATGACGCGCGCCATGTCGTCCGGGTTCTCGGTCACGGGCACCTTGAGCCAGGTGTACGCGGAGGTGCCGGCGAGCCCGGAGGCGATGGCGATGGAGGTGGTGACGGCCTCGGCGGACAGGTCGTTGCCCAGGCGCCCGTCGACGCGGCGGGACACGAACGGCTCGACGAACACGGGCAGCCGGCGCTCCGCCATGTCGTCGATGACCCGGGCGCTGGAGTGCAGGGTGGCGAGCGAGCCGGGGTCGTCGTAGTCGATCCGGAGCAGCAGCTTGCCGCCGTCCAGGCCCGAGCGCTCGAGGTCGGCGGGCCGGTAGCCGGTGAAGCGGTCGTCGAGCTCGAAGGCCGAGCCGGCCAGACCGCCCCGGTTCATGGAGCCGAGTGCCACCTTGTCGTCGAGCGCACCGAGCAGCAGCAGGTCGTCGAGGATGTCGGCGGTGGCCAACACCCCGTCCACGCCCGGGTGTTCGAGGGCCAGGCAGAGCCGCCCGAGGAGGTCGAGCCGGTTGGCCATGGCGAGCTGCCGGCCGCCGACGGAGAGCGCGCCGCGCGCCGGATGGTCGGCGGCGATGATCATCAGCCGTCCGCCGGCGCCGATCAGTGCTCTGCGGCGTCTGCGTGCGGCGGCTTCAGCGACGGCCTCGGGGTGCAGGGCCCGGGTCCGCGCGAGTTCGGCGGGGCTGATCACGGGGACGCTCACAGGACCGCCTCGACCTCATGCGGATACGGCATCGCGGAGGAGCAGGCGAGCCGGGAGGCGACCAGCGCGCCGGCCGCGTTCGCGTACCGCATGACGCGCTCCAACTCCCAGCCGGCGAGCAGCCCGTGGCACAGCGCACCGCCGAAGGCGTCCCCGGCGCCGAGCCCGTTGACCACCTCGACCGGCACCGGCGGGACCTCGGCGCTCTCGCCCTTGCTGTTGAGCGCGAGCACCCCCTTGGGGCCCTGTTTGACGACGGCGAGCTCGACCCCGTGGTCCAGCAACTTCCGTGCGGCGTCCAGAGGTTCCCGGGCGCCTGTGGCGATCTCGCACTCCTCCAGGTTACCGACGGCGACCGTGGCGTGGGCGAGGGCCTGCTCGTAGTACGGTCGCGGCTCCTCGTTCCGGGCCCCCTCCTTCCGGGCCCCCTTCTTCCAGGCCCCCTTCTTCCAAAACATGGGCCGCCAGTCGAGGTCGAAGACCGTGAGGGCGGCGCGGTCGCGGGCGGCGAGTGCGGCGAGGGTGGCGTCGCGGCTGGGCTGTTCGCTCAGTCCGGTGCCGGTCATCCAGAACACCCGGGCCGTACGCACCGCTTGGAGGTCGAGCTCGTCGGGGTGGATCTCCAGGTCGGGTGCCTTGGGCTGCCGGTAGAAGTAGAGCGGGAAGTCGTCCGGCGGGAAGATCTCGCAGAACGTGACGGGGGTCGGCAGTCCCGCGACCTCGGTCACCCAGCGGTCGTCCACGCCGAAGTCCCGCAGCGCCTGGTGGAGATACGTGCCGAACGGGTCCGCGCCGGTGCGGGTGATCACCGCGGTGCGCCGGCCGAGGCGGGCCGCGGCGACGGCGACATTGGCGGCGGAGCCGCCGAGGAACTTCCCGAAGCTCTCGACCTCGGCGAGCGGCACACCGGTCTGCAGGGGGTACAGGTCCACGCCGATCCGGCCCATGGCGATCACGTCGAACCGGTCCTGCTGGCCTTGCGGTTCGGACACCGGCCACACCCTTTCGGTTCCGCCCTGGTCCATGTCGTACCGCCGACTCCAGGTCTAATGCCGCGCGCGCCACACTGTCAACGCATTGTCCTTACATTCGGACCATGGGCCGTCCCCCTCCTTGACACCCTTCTCATACCGCCGGAAAGCTGGCGCCCATGACGCAAGGGCACGGACTGTCGCGTATCCGTATCGGCTCCGCCCCCGACTCCTGGGGGGTGTGGTTCCCCGACGATCCGCGGCAGGTGCCCTGGCGCCGCTTCCTCGACGAGGTCAGCGATGCGGGGTACGAGTGGATCGAGCTCGGGCCGTACGGCTATCTGCCCACCGACCCGGAGGTGCTGCGGGCGGAGACCGGGCGGCGGGGTCTGAAGGTGTCGGCGGGCACGGTGTTCACCGGCCTGCACCACGGCCCGTCCGTATGGGACGCCACGTGGGAGCAGGTCTCGCGGGTCGCCGCGCTGGCCAGGTCGCAGGGCGCCGGCCACCTGGTCGTGATCCCGTCCTTCTGGCGGGACGACAAGACGGGCGCGGTCCTGGAGGACCGCGAGCTGACCGCCGCACAATGGCGTGAACTGGCCCATGGATACGAGCGGTTGGCGCGCGAGGTCCGCGAGACGTACGGCCTGCGGATCGTCGTCCATCCGCATGCGGACACCCATATCGACACCGAGGAGAACGTCACGCGTTTCCTCGACGCCACCGACGCCGGTCTGGTCTCGCTGTGCCTGGACACCGGGCACTACGCGTACTGCGGCGGCGACAACGTGAAGCTGATCGAGACGTACGGCTCGCGGATCGGCTATCTGCATCTGAAGCAGGTCGACCCGGACGTGCTCGCCGCCGTACGGACGGAGGACCTGCCGTTCGGTCCCGCGGTCGCGCGCGGTGTGATGTGCGAGCCGCCGACCGGAGTCCCGGCGCTGCACCCCGTCCTGACGGCCGCCCAGACGCTCGGTATCGAGCTGTTCGCGATCGTCGAGCAGGACATGTACCCCTGTGAACCGGACCGGCCCCTGCCCATCGCGCGCCGCACCCGCGCCCATCTGCGCTCCTGCGGGGCGTGACACGAGGAGGAGAGACGTGGTGCGGACGAAGGTGCCCAGAACGCTGAGATGCCCGGGCGGTACCTGGGAGCGGGCCCTGGGCACGCCCCATCCGCGGCTGCGGCCCGGGATCCTCGGCTACCGCGGCTTCCGGTTCGCGCTGCCCGGACCGCGGCGCCGGCTCGAAACCCCGGTCGCCGCGGTCACGTTGCTGCTCGGCTTCGACCGGCCGCTGCGGGTGCACCACGCGCGCCGGCCGACGGTGTCGCGGGTCTGTGCGGTGTCCGGGCTCGCGACGACGGCGGTGGTCGGCGAGCACGACGGGCGGCTCTCGGGGATCGAAGTGATGATCGCGCCCTGGGCCGCGTTCACGCTCTTCGGCCTCGACCAGCATGAACTCGCCGACCAGGTGGCCGATCCGGACGAGGCGCTGCCGGCCGGGCGCGGGCGGTGGGGCTCGGTGGACAGCCTGGCGGACGCCCTGGGGTCGCTGCCGACCTGGCACGCGCGCTTCACCCTGCTCGACGAGGTCTTCACCCTCTGGTCGGAGCAGGGCGCGCCCTCGTCACCGCGTACGGTCGCGGCCTGGAACGAGCTGGTCCGCACGTCCGGCGCCGTCCCCGTCTCCCATCTCGCCGAACAAGTCGGCTGGAGCGTACGCCAGTTGGAGATCCGCTTCCGCGAGCAGATCGGGCTCAGCCCCAAGGCGGCGGCGCGGGTGCTGCGGTTGCAGCGGGCGCGCCGGCTGCTCGCCGCGGGCCGTACACAGGCGGAGACGGCGGCGGCCTGCGGGTTCTACGACCAGTCGCATCTCAGCGGCGAGTTCCGCGCGATGACCGGCTGCACGCCGGGCGAGTTCGCCTCGGCCCGCCGCTCATCCGGCGCGGAGCCCGGACCTCCGCATCCCGACCGGCTGCTGGGCGAGGCCACCAGCCTGCTGCTCCCGGCGAACGGAACTGCGCCTTTCTCCAATACCGGGCCGGTCCGCTGAGGCAACCTGATCAGGTCGACCTTCCGCCGGGGGAACGGGGGTCGCCAAGGGCCGGGCTCCGTCGCAGGGAGTCCGGCCCTCTGCCTGCTTCCTTTGCCTGCTTCCTTTGCCTGCTTCCGCTGTCTGCTTCCGTTGCGCGCGGCTGCATTTTCCGTACGGTCATTCCGGGCAAAGCACCACGGATTCGCGACAAACGTCCCCCTTCCGTCACAGGTGTCTCACTCACGCGGGTTTCCCGTCACACCCCCTCAACAGGCACACCCCCCTCGTCACTCCCCGTCGTTCACGGGGCAAAGGCTGAGTGATCGACAGCACACGCTGCGTGATCACCGTGAGAGAACGCATCCGGCTCCCCCGACGGCTCCCCCCGGGCCGTAGCCGTGATGCGCACAGGGAGGTGCCACACATGGCCAACCGCGAGCTCTGGTCGTACAAGGACATCGCCGCACACATCCGGGTCCAGCCGGACACCGTGCGCTCGTACCGCAAGCATGGGCTGCTCCCTCCGCCGGACCACGTGGAAGCCGGCAAGCCGTACTGGTACGCCGACACCATCCGCCGCTGGGTCGCCGCCCGGCCGGGCAACAGAGGCCGCAAGGAGTAGGCGGACGCCGAGGGCCTCGCCCCCCCCCACACAGGGGGGGGGGCCGGGGCGCCGCGCCCCCCCCCGGCGGGGGCGGGGGGGCGGGGACCTGTGTGTGCAGGCTCCTACGCCGGCCTTCTCGCGCGTCCCGGTGCCGGTCCCCGTGCCGGCACCAGTACCGGTCGCGGTCCCGGTCGCCACGGGCTCGGGCTCCCCTTCGCTCAGCCCGAAGCGCTCGTGCAGCCGCCGCAGCGGACCCGGTGCCCACCAGGTCCAGCGCCCGGTGAGCTTGAGCACGGCCGGGACCAGGAGGCTCCGTACGACCATCGCGTCCATCAGTACGGCCAGGGCGATCCCTAGCCCCAGCATCTTGGTGTTGGTGACCCGTGACGTACCGATCGCGACCATCACCACCGCGAGGATCACCGCGGCGGCCGTGATCAGCCCACCGGTGTGCTGCAGGCCGAACTTCACGGAGTGCTCGTGGTTCCCGGTCCGGTCGTACTCCTCCTTGATCCGCGAGAGCAGGAAGACCCCGTAGTCCATGGAGAGGCCGAAGGCCACACAGAACATCAGGACCGGCAGGGTCGTCTCGATATCGCCGGTCGAGGTGAAGCCGAGCAGTCCGGACAGATGGCCCTCCTGGAAGATCCACACCATCGCGCCGAACATCGCGGTGAGGCTGAGACCGTTGAGCAGCACGGCCTGCAGCGGGATCAGCACACTGCCGGTGAGCAGGAAGACCAGGAGCAGCGTGACGACCGCGATGATCGCGAGCGCCCACGGCAGCCGTTCGCCGATCGCCGCCTTGGAGTCCTCGAGCTGGGCCGCGCGTCCGGTCACCGAGGTATCGAACGGGGCTTCCTGGTCCCGGAGTTCATGCACGAGCCGCTGCGCCTGTTCGCCGACCGCCTCACCCTTCGGGAGCACGGTGAAGTACGCCAGGTCACCCGAGGCCGACGGCACGGGTCCCTCGACCCGCAGCACACCCGGCAGCCGGCCGACGCCCGAGCGGAACTCCTCGTACTCCTCGGGCGTGCCCTTCTCGGCGAGCACCTTGAGCGCGCCGTCCGGGCTGCCCGGGAAGCCGCCGCGGATGTGCTGCTGTACGACATGGGACTCGGCGCTCGCGGGCAGCTGGCGGTCGTCGGGGGTGCCGAACTTGACGCCCAGGAAGGGCAGTCCGAGCAGCAGCAGACCTGCGGTGGTGGCCACGGCGAAGACGGGCGCCCGGCGCATCACGAGCGCGGCCGCCTTGCCCCAGCCCGCCCCCTGCTCCTTGCGCGGTTCACGGCCCCGGCGCCACAGCTTGCGCAGGTCGAGGGAGTTGACCCGCTCCCCCAGAAGCATCAGGGCGGCCGGCAGCAGGATCAGTGCCGCCGCCGCGGCGAGCAGCACCACCGCGATCCCCGCGTACGCGAAGGAGCGCAGGAAGTACTGCGGGAAGAGCAGCATCGCGGCCAGGGACACGGCGACCGTCAGCGCCGAGAACAGCACGGTCCGCCCGGCGGTCCGCAGCGTCGTGCCCACCGCGGTCCGCACCTCGGCGCCCGCGGCGAGCTCCTCGCGATAGCGGCGGACGATGAACAGGGCGTAGTCGATGGCGAGTCCGAGGCCCAGCGCGGTGGTGAGGTTCATCGCGAAGACGGAGACATCGGTGAACTCGGTGATTCCCCGCAGCACGGCGTTCGTCCCGAGGATCGCCACGATGCCGACGAGCAGCGGAAGCAGCGCCGCGACCGCGCTGCCGAAGACCATCACGAGCAGCACGAGCGTCACCGGCAGGGCGATCATCTCGGCCCTGAGCAGGTCC
The DNA here is from genome assembly GCF_016464295.1 of Streptomyces sp. N35. Taxonomy (NCBI): domain Bacteria; kingdom Bacillati; phylum Actinomycetota; class Actinomycetes; order Kitasatosporales; family Streptomycetaceae; genus Streptomyces; species Streptomyces sp. N35. The sequence continues at coordinate 77,145 of NZ_JAEIMH010000032.1, forward strand.
TCCTGGATGGTCCCGGTCATCTCGTGCTGCACCGCGACGGGCCCGCCGATGGACACCTCCACCGGGCCGTGGGTCCCGCGCAGTGCCGGCGCGATCCTCTCCAGGGTGGCCGCCGCGGTCTTCTCGTCGCCCTCGATACGGGCGGAGATCAGCGCCTGCCCGCCGTCCTCGGCGCGCAGCGCGGCCTTCGCCCGCTCGGGCGCCTGCCAGTACGAGCCGACGCCGGTGACCCCGTCCTCGGCGGCGAGCCGCTCGGCGAGCCTGCGGCCCTCGGCGGCCACGGCCGGGGCGTCCACACCGGCCTTCCCGCTGTCGACGAGGAGCAGCACATTGGGCTCCGAGTCGGGGAACTCCCGCTCCAACACCTCGGCCGCATACGTGGATTCGGCGGCCGGATCCTCCCAGCCACCACTGCCCATCCGGTCGGCGACCCCGCTGCCGGCGAACACGGCGAGGGCGGTGACGACCAGGGCGATCAGGAGCGAGAGCCGGGGGCGCGCGGTCACGAGCCGGGTGAAGCCCCGCGGCTCGGGCGGACTGCTGGCGGGTTCGGTAGGCATAGCGGGTGTCCCCTTCACCGTGCTAAATACGAGCTATCACTCGCGTTTCTCCAGAATGCGAGCGCCAGCTCGCATTTGTCAACCGCCACCCGCACCACCGCCTCACATAGGCTCGGAGCACCGAGATGAGGGAGTGGGAGACACCGATGCCCGACCAGGAGCTACAGCCCGCCGCACCGAAGCCGCGTCGCCGCCAGGCACGCGGGGAGCGCCGAGCCGCCCAGCTCCTGGACGCCGCGGCCACGGTCTTCACCCAGTCCGGTTACGCGGGCGCCAGCACCAACGCCATCGCGCGCGAGGCCGGTGTCTCGCCCGGGACGCTGTACCAGTTCTTCCCGAACAAGGAGGCCATCGCCGTCGAGTTGGGCGGCCGGCTGCTCGAGCAGTGGCGCACCTCGTACGGCGAGGCGCTGTCCGCCGAGAACATCCGGCTGCCGCTCACCGAGATGGTGGACGCGGTGGTGGACCCGCTCCTCGAGTTCAACGTCCAGAACCCGGCGTTCCATGTGCTCATGCACGGCCCGGACGCCCCGGGCCAGGTGACCGACGCCTTCGAGGCCTTCCATGGCGCGGTGCTCCAGCGGATCGAGGAACTGCTCGCGCTGTATCTGCCCGACACCCCGAGGTCCGAGATCACGATCGTCGCCAACACGGTGCTCGGCCTCTTCAAGGCCGGGCTCGATCTGCTCGCCGTACATCAGGACGAGCAGGAGGCGTACCGGGTGGAGCTGAAGAGAGTCCTGTTCCGCTATCTCGATCCGGTGATCGGGGACTGCGTGCTGCCCGACCAGGCATAGGCCGTACGGCAGGTCACCAGGCCTCGGCGCCCTGCACCCGCCCCTCCGGCAGGGCCTTCTTCCCCGTGCCCACCCGCAGCTTCATCGCGAGCAGCGGGAACACCAGGACGGAGACCATTCCCGCCCCGACAAGCGCCGCCGCCTCGCCGCTTTTGAGCAGGTGCTCCTCGAGCCCGATCGTCGTGATCGCCACGACCAGCGGCAGCGCGGTGGAGGCGTACAGGGTGAGGGCGCGGCGGTCGCGCCGGTCCAGATCGCCCGGCGCCAGGAGGAACACCGGCAGTCCTCGTACGAGCAGGAAGAGCACCAGGAACACGGGCAGCAGCACCAGCGCCCGGCCGCCGTCGAGCAGGGCGGCGAGGTCGAACTCGATGCCCGTGACAATGTAGAAGAGCGGCACCAGGAAGCCGAAGCCCATCGCCTCGACCTTCGAGACGACCTCGTGCGCGCTCTCGGGCGAGGCCCGGTGCAGCACGATCCGGGTGATCATCCCGGCGGCGAACGCACCGAGCAGCACATCGAGCCCGAGCCAGGTCGCCAAACCGAGCATCACGGCAAGCAGCAGCACGACCAGACGCACCGCGAACTGCCCGCTGCTGTGCAGAGTCTTGGCGATGACGTTCGCGAACCACGGCTTGTGCGGCCGCATCGCCCAGAAGACCGCACCGGCGGTGGCCAGCGCGAACAGGACGAGTACGACGGTGGACTGCCACGCGCTGCGGCCGCTGAGCAGCACCGCCATCGCGATGATCGGCCCGAACTCGCCGACCGCGCCGAAGGCCTGCACCACGGAACCGAATCGGCTGCGCAGATCCCCGGCGTCCCGAAGTAGCGGAAGCACCGTGCCGAGCGCCGTGGAGGTGAGCGCCGTGCCGATGCAGACGGCCTTGCTGAAACCGCCGCTCGCGAGCACGAGCCCGAGGGCCAGACCGAGCACGAGCGAACACACCCAGGCCCGGGCCGCCCTGCTCAGGGTGTCGCCGCGGATCCGGTCGAACTCGATCTCGTATCCCGCAAGGAAGATCAGCATGGCGAGCCCGAGATGGGACAGACCCTCGGTCAACTCGCCGCTGGTGGCCCAGCCGAGGACGTCGGGACCGATGACGATGCCGAGCACGATCTCGAAGATGACCAGCGGTACGGGCAGCCAGCGGCCCACGCCGTAGGCGAGCAGGGGCGCGAGGACCGCGATGAACATGATCAGGATCAGCGTCCCGGACTGCGACATAACGGCTGTTTACCATAAACTCCGGACAAACCGCGCCCCTCACCTGCCAAGGACCGGCCGGCCACCGCCGCCTTCGACCGCCGGTCAAATCCGCTGAATCCGGAGGTACTTGCCATGCCCCCCACGCCCGTGGGCACAGCGCCCGAGATCACCCCCGGCCTGTGGAAACGCTGCCTGTGGGGCGGCCTCGCCCTGTGGCTCCTGACCGCGATCGTCACGTACGCCACGAAGAACACCACGCTGCTGCCGACCCTGATCCTGCTCGGCAGCTTCCTCGTGCCGGCCGTCTTCGTCATGTGGGCGTACGAGCGGCACGGACGCGACCTCGGCGTGGGCCTGATCCTCGGCTGCTTCGTGACCGGCGGCATCCTCGGGGTGCTCGGCGCCTCGGTGATGGAGTACTACCTCCTGCACCCCTCCCTGTGGATGTTCCTCGGGGTCGGCCTGATCGAGGAGGCGGTCAAGCTCGCCGCCCTGATGTGGGTCGTGCGCCGCCGCCCGCAGCTGCACGGCATCCGCACCGGTCTGGTGCTCGGCGCGGCGGTGGGCTTCGGCTTCGCCGCGTTCGAGAGCGCGGGCTACGCCTTCAACGCCGCCGTCACCACCAAGGGCATCGATCTGCGGGCGCTTCTGGAGACGGAGCTCCTGCGCGGGGTACTCGCCCCGTTCGGACACGGACTGTGGACGGCGATCTCGGGCGCGGTGCTCTTCGCGTTCCGCCGCCCCGACGGCCGCTTCCGCTTCGCCGGGCCGGTGATCGGCACATATCTGGGGGTGTCGCTGCTGCACGCGCTGTGGGACTCGATGCACGGCATCGCGATCTGGCTGGTCGCCCGGATCACCAGCACCGGCCTCGACCGCTCGCTCTTCGCCCAGGGGTACATCCCCGAGCCGACCGACCAGCAGAAGCATCTCTTCACGCTGTTCTCGGTCGGCGGCCTGGTGCTGATCTCGCTGATCGGCATCAAGTGGCTCCGCTCGCTGGCGCATCGCGACAGCACTTGGAAAAGTACCCCCTAGGGGTATACGGTGGAGAGCGTGAAGGAGGCCCGGACCGTACCGGCCTCCCCATGGGGCACTCTGGTGCCACCCTCAAAACGCACTCCCTCGACAGGAGAACGACATGACCGCCCAGACCGAGCTCCCCCAGGCCGAGACCACCGGTTCCTGCTGCGGCGGCGGTGGCTGCATCACGCCGGCCGCCGACGCGCAGGGTGACGTGACCACCGTCTACCAGGTGACCGGCATGACCTGCGGGCACTGCGAGGGTGCGGTCTCCGCCGAGATCTCCGAGCTGCCGGGCGTCACCTCGGTGAAGGCCGTGGCCTCCACCGGCCAGGTCACCGTCATCTCCGCCGCGCCGCTGGACGACGAGGCGGTGCGCGCCGCGGTCGACGAGGCCGGTTACGAACTGACCGGCCGCGCCTGACCGGTCGAAGCCCTCAGGGGGTGTGCGGCCATCGGCCGTGCGCCCCCTTCGGCGCTTCCTCATATACGGCGCCGAACTCCCCGTACCCCTGAAAGAACCCCATGTCCTCAGCAGCCCCCGACGCCATAACCCTGCCGTCCGCCGAGGTCGAACTCGCCATCGGCGGGATGACCTGCGCCTCGTGCTCCTCGCGTATCGAGCGCAAGCTGAACCGGATCGAGGGGGTCACGGCCTCGGTCAACCTCGCCACCGAGAAGGCGCGGGTCGCGTACGGCGGCGAGGTGGCGGTCCCCGATCTGATCGCCACCGTGGAGAAGCTCGGGTACTCGGCACACGAGATCGTGCCGGAGCCGCCCGCCGGCCTCGACGCACCGGACGCCCCGGACCTCCCCGAAGCGCATGAGGCCGATGCGCTGCGGCAGCGTCTGACCGTCAGCGCCGTGCTCGCGCTGCCGGTGGCCCTGATGGCGATGGTCCCGGCGCTGCAGTTCGACAACTGGCAGTGGCTCTCGCTCACGCTCGCCGCGCCCGTCGTGGTGTGGGGCGGGCTGCCCTTCCACCGCGCCGCGTGGACCAATGCCCGGCACGGCGCGGCCACCATGGACACCCTGGTCTCGGTGGGCACGCTGGCCGCGTTCGGCTGGTCTCTGTGGGCGCTGTTCTTCGGTGCCGCGGGGATGCCGGGGATGCGGCACGGCTTCGATCTCACCGTCGCGCGTACGGACGGGTCGTCCACGATCTACCTCGAAGTGGCCGCGGGCGTCGTCACGTTCATCCTGCTCGGGCGCTGGCTGGAGGCACGGGCCAAGCGCAAGGCGGGCGCGGCGCTGCGGGCGCTGCTCGAACTGGGTGCGCGCGATGCGGTGGTGCTGCGCGGCGGCGTCGAGGTGCGGGTGCCGGTCGCGGCGCTGCGGGTCGGCGACCGCTTCGTCGTACGGCCCGGGGAGAAGGTCGCCACGGACGGGACCGTGGTCGAGGGCACGTCGGCGATCGACGCCTCGCTGCTCACCGGGGAGTCGGTGCCGGTCGATGTCACCGTGGGTTCGCCGGTGACGGGCGCGACCGTGAACGCGGGCGGGCGCCTGGTCGTCGAGGCCGCGCGGGTGGGCGCGGACACCCAGCTCGCGCACATGGCCCGGCTCGTGGAGGACGCGCAGACCGGCAAGGCCGAGGTGCAGCGGCTCGCGGACCGGATCGCGGCGGTGTTCGTGCCGGTGGTGCTCCTGATCGCGGTGGGCACGCTCGGGTGGTGGCTCGGGGCGACCGGGGACGCGAACGCGGCCTTCACCGCGGCGGTCGCCGTGCTGATCATCGCGTGCCCGTGCGCGCTGGGACTCGCGACGCCGACCGCGCTGATGGTCGGTACGGGGCGCGGCGCCCAGCTCGGAATCCTCATCAAGGGGCCCGAAGTCCTGGAGTCGACACGGCGGGTGGACACCGTCGTCCTCGACAAGACGGGGACGGTGACGTCGGGGCGCATGGAGCTGGTGTCGGTGGTCGCGGCCGCTTCGGCCGACGACCGGGAGGCGCTGCGGTACGCGGCGGCCGTCGAGCAGGCTTCGGAGCATCCGGTGGGGCGGGCGGTGGCCGCCGGGTTCACCGGGGAGCTGCCGCCCGTCTCGGAGTTCGCCAATGTCCCCGGGCTCGGGGTGCGCGGCACCGTCGAGGGGCGCCCGGTCCTGGTGGGGCGGGGTGCGCTGCTCGCCGCGGAAGGGATCTCCGTACCCGCGGAGCTCGCCGCCGCGTCGGGCGAGGCCGCCGAGCAGGGCCGTACCGCCGTGCTGGTCGCCTGGGACGGGTCCGTACGGGCCGTGCTCGCCGTGGCCGACACGGTGAAGCCGTCGAGCGCCGAGGCCGTGGCGCGGCTGCGGGCGCTGGGCCTGAAGCCGATCCTGCTCACCGGGGACAACACCGCCGTCGCGCGGGCCGTGGCCGCCGAGGTGGGGATCGCGCCGGACAACGTGATCGCGGAGGTGCTGCCGCAGGACAAGGTCGAGGTCGTCCGGCGGCTGCAGGCCGAGGGCCGCGCCGTCGCGATGGTCGGCGACGGTGTGAACGATGCCGCCGCACTCGCCACCGCCGATCTCGGTCTCGCGATGGGCACAGGCACCGACGCCGCGATCCAGGCCGGCGATCTGACGCTCGTACGGGGAGATCTGCGCGTGGCCGCGGACGCGATCCGGCTCGCGCGGCGCACGCTGGCCACGATCAAGGGCAATCTGTTCTGGGCCTTCGGCTACAACGTCGCGGCGCTTCCGCTGGCCGCGGCGGGGCTGTTGAACCCCATGATTGCGGGGGCAGCGATGGCCTTCTCGTCCGTCTTCGTGGTGAGCAACAGCCTGCGTCTGCGCCGCTTCTCCTGATACGCCCCAGCTGGGGCTTCACATACTCACCACAACTCCCTTACGCTATGGACCGGTTCGGCATATCGGGTTCGACGTGCCGGTTCAGGACATAGCCGAGAGACGTAGATCACAGCGATTCCAACGTAACCATTCGGGGGGCTCGCAGGTCTAAGTGGCGATGGCAGAAGCGTCTTGGGGGGCGTTTGGGTCATCAGGGGACGTCTTGGGGGACGTACCCAGTCCGCGTTGGCCGGGGCACGTGCACGGAGAGCTTTGAGCGGCCCTCCCGTAACGCGTCCCGGCAGACCGCAGGACCAGCAGTACCGAAGTGCCGGCGGTACCGAAGCGCCGGCACTGCCGAACGCTCGACCGCTAGGCACGCGCAGACGCCCGGCCGGATCCCGTGGGGGGAATCCGCACCGGGGCTAGGAAAGAGGCCCCCCCCCCCCGCCCGGGGGGGGGCGCGGGGGGGGGGGGCCTTTCCCTTTTGTGGCCTCCCCCCCTTTGGC
>NZ_JAEIMH010000032.1:84022-93790 GCF_016464295.1 Streptomyces sp. N35
CCGGCGGGGCCCGGGCGGACGCCGGGCGGGACCCGGGGGGGGGAACCCGCACGGGGGCAGGGAAGGGGCCCCGCCGGCCGGCCGGGGGGGGGCCGGGGGGGCGGGGCGCTTTTCCCTTGTTGCGCTCTCCCTCGTTGCGCTCTCCCTTGTCGCGCTTGTCCCTTGTCGCACCGCACCAACGACTGAGCCGCACGGCCCCCGTACAGAACGGGTGCGGTGCGGCTCGGTCGACGTTCAGATGCGTGCCGGAGGAATCAACGGGCCTCGACCGGCACGAAGTCGCGCTCGACCACGCCGGTGTAGATCTGGCGCGGGCGGCCGATACGGGATCCCGGCTCCTTGATCATCTCGTGCCACTGGGCGATCCAGCCCGGAAGGCGGCCGAGCGCGAAGAGCACGGTGAACATCTCGGTCGGGAAGCCCATCGCGCGGTAGATGAGACCCGTGTAGAAGTCCACGTTCGGGTAGAGCTTGCGCTCGACGAAGTAGTCGTCGGACAGCGCGTGCTCCTCCAGCTTGAGCGCGATGTCGAGCAGCTCGTCGGACTTGCCGAGCGCGGAGAGCACATCGTGCGCGGCGGCCTTGATGATCTTCGCGCGCGGGTCGAAGTTCTTGTACACCCGGTGGCCGAAGCCCATCAGGCGGACGCCGTCCTCCTTGTCCTTCACCTTGCGGATGAAGGTGTCGACGTCGTTGCCCGAGTCGCGGATGCCCTCGAGCATCTCCAGGACGGACTGGTTGGCGCCGCCGTGCAGCGGGCCCCACAGGGCGTTGATGCCGGCGGAGATCGACGCGAACATGTTCGCCTGCGACGAGCCGACCAGACGGACCGTGGACGTCGAACAGTTCTGCTCGTGGTCCGCGTGCAGGATCAGCAGCTTGTCGAGCGCGGCGACGACGACCGGGTCCAGGTCGTACTCGGCGGCCGGCACCGAGAAGGTCATGCGCAGGAAGTTCTCGACGTAACCGAGGTCGTTGCGCGGGTAGACCACCGGGTGGCCGACCGACTTCTTGTACGCGTACGCGGCGATCGTCGGAAGCTTCGCGAGAAGACGGATCGTCGAGAGGTGACGCTGCTTCTCGTCGTGCGGGTTGTGGCTGTCCTGGTAGAAGGTCGACAGCGCGGAGACCACCGAGGACAGCATCGCCATCGGGTGGGCGTCACGCGGGAAGCCGTCGTAGAACCGCTTGACGTCCTCGTGCAGGAGGGTGTGCCGGGTGATCTCGTCGCGGAACGTCGCGAGCTCGTCCACGGTCGGCAGTTCGCCGTTGATCAGCAGGTACGCGACCTCGATGAAGGTGGAGCGCTCGGCGAGCTGCTCGATCGGGTAGCCCCGGTAGCGCAGGATCCCGTTCTCACCGTCGAGGTACGTGACCGCCGATTTATACGCGGCAGTGTTTCCGTAACCGCTGTCCAGGGTCACCAGACCGGTCTGGGCGCGCAGCTTCCCGATATCGAAGCCCTTGTCACCGACGGTGCTGTCGATCACCGGGTAGGTGTACTCGCCATCGCCGTACTGAACTACTACAGCGTTGTTCGCGTTGTCGCTCACGTCATCCCTCACCGACGTAGTGCCTCTTCTTCGAGGTGCCCTGACTGCTGTCCACCATCCCCCATTTGGCCCTGGGCAGTGCACTCGGGGTCGACCATTAGGTCTATTGACGGCACTCAGTGCCGTCAGCCTGCTCATCCTGCCCCTTTGACCCTGGTTCCGGAACCCCTCCGTGATGTTTGCCACCGGGATGATCGATCAACGATCACCGTTGTGGTTCATCCGATCCCACCGAGCCGGTGACTCAGGGCCGTGCACCTCCTGCCCGCGGAAACCGTGCGTACCGCCTGGCCAAGCGCTTTGCGTGACCCGACGAGCACCACCAGCCTCTTCGCCCGCGTGACGGCGGTGTAGAGCAAATTGCGTTGGAGCATCATCCAGGCACCGGTGGTGATCGGGATCACCACAGCGGGGTACTCACTGCCCTGCGACCGGTGGATGGTCATCGCGTAGGCATGGGCCAGCTCGTCGAGTTCGTCGAAGTCGTAATCGACCTCTTCGTCCTCATCGGTCAGCACCTTCAGCTTCTGGTCGACGAGGTCGAGCGCGGTGACCACCCCGACGGTCCCGTTGAACACCCCGTTGGCGCCCTTCTCGTAATTGTTGCGAATCTGGGTGACCTTGTCGCCGACTCGGAACGTACGGCCGCCGAACCTTTTCTCCGCGAGCTCGGGACGGGCGGGCGTGATGGCCTGCTGCAGCAGCCCGTTGAGCGTGCCCGCGCCGGCCGGGCCGCGGTGCATAGGCGCGAGAACCTGCACGTCACGGCGCGGATCGAGCCCGAACTTCGCGGGGATCCGCCGGGCCGCCACATCCACGGTGACCCGTCCCGCGTCCTCGGTCTCCTCCTCGACGAAGAGAAAGAAGTCGCTGAGCCCCTGGGTGAGGGGCGGGATGCCTGAGTTGATCCGGTGGGCGTTGGTGACGACACCGGACTGCTGTGCCTGCCGGAAGATCCTCGTGAGCCGTACGGCCGGCACCGGGGACCGCTCGGCGAGCAGATCCCTGAGCACCTCGCCCGCGCCGACGCTGGGCAGCTGGTCGACATCGCCGACGAACAGCAGATGGGCGCCCTGCGGCACGGCCTTGACCAGCTTGTTGGCCAGGAGCAGGTCGAGCATCGAGGCCTCGTCCACCACGACCAGATCGGCGTCGAGCGGCCGGTCCTGGTCGTAGGCCGCGTCGCCGCCGGGCTTGAGCTCCAGGAGGCGGTGCACCGTCGAGGCCTCGGCCCCGGTGAGCTCGGCGAGGCGCTTGGCGGCACGTCCGGTCGGGGCCGCGAGCACCACCTTGGCCTTCTTGGCCCGGGCGAGCTCCACGATCGACCGTACGGTGAAGGACTTGCCGCAGCCGGGCCCGCCCGTGAGCACCGCGACCTTACGGGTGAGGGCGAGCCACACGGCCTCTTCCTGTTCGGGTGCGAGCGAGGCCCCGGTCCTTGTCCTGAGCCAGCCGAGCGCCTTGTCCCAGTCGACGTCCTGGAACCCGGGCAGCCGGTCGTCACCGGTGCTCAGCAGCCGTTTGAGCCGGCTCGCGAGGGAGAGCTCGGCCCGGTGGAAGGGCACGAGGAAAACCCCGGTGACCGGCTCGCCGTCCGGCCCGGGCACCCGCTCCCGTACGACACCCTCCGGATCCTCGGCGAGCTCGCCGAGGCACTCGATCACCAGGCCGGTGTCGACCTGGAGCAGCTTCACCGCGTCGGCGATCAGCAGGTCCTCGGGCAGGAAGCAGTGCCCTTGGTCCGTCGACTGCGACAGGGCGTACTGCAGTCCGGACTTGACCCGCTCGGGGCTGTCGTGCGGAATCCCGACGGACTGGGCGATGCGGTCCGCCGTGAGGAAGCCGATGCCCCAGACGTCCGAGGCGAGGCGGTACGGCTCGTTCTTCACCACCGAGATCGAGGCATCCGCGTACTTCTTGTAGATCCGCACCGCGATCGACGTCGAGACGCCGACACCCTGCAGGAAGACCATGACCTCCTTGATGGCCTTCTGCTCCTCCCAGGCGTCCGCGATCTTCTTGGTCCGCTTGGGGCCCAGCCCCGGGACCTCGATGAGCCGCTTGGGCTCCTCCTCGATGACCCTGAGCGTGTCCAGGCCGAAGTGCTCCGTGATGCGGTCCGCGAACACCGGGCCGATGCCCTTGACCAGGCCTGATCCCAGATAGCGCCGGATGCCCTGGATCGTGGCGGGCAGCAGCGTCGTGTAGTTCTCCACCGTGAACTGCTTGCCGTACTGCGCATGCGAGCCCCACCGGCCCTCCATCCGCAGCGACTCCCCCACCTGGGCGCCGAGCAGCGAGCCGACGACGGTGAGCAGATCTCCGCCGCCGCGTCCGGTGTCGACGCGGGCGACCGTGTATCCGTTCTCCTCATTGGCATACGTGATCCGCTCGAGGACTCCTTCGAGCACCGCGAGCCGGGGCTGGGGCAGCCCTGTGCTGTTGCCGGTCCGGCTGGTCATGAGGCGACGTTAGCGGGCGGCACCGACAGCGCGGGAAGCCCTGTGGAAAACTCCGCTCGGGCCCGGCCCCGCACATGTTTGAGGGGGCCCGGCCCCCCAGCCGAACCCCCTCGGATCCCCCTCCAACAGGTCTCCCTCAATCCCCCCGGATCCCCTCCGGAAGCCCTGATGCCTAGTACGACCCGCGTCACCGAGAAAGGGTTGTACGGCTGCGGGCAGTAATTTTCATGAAAGTCTCCGCCTCCGCTTCGGGGGTGGTTCGGGGGTGGTTCGGAGCCGCTCCGGCCTGCTTCGGGTCTGTTTCCGGCCTGCTTCCGGCCTGCTTCCGGGTGCCGACAAACCGGGGCGGTCGTAGCGTTTCAGGCATGAGTGAAGATGCGAATGTGCCGCTCGAGAAGGCTGTGATCGACGAGCTCGGCGACGACAAGCTGCACGAGATCGCCGGTCTGCTCGGCACCGACCAGGCCGGCGCGCAGAACCTGATCACCGAGACGGTCTCCACACTCTCCGGCGGGCTGCAGGAGAAGGCCGCCCACGGCGCCCCCGAGGAGGTCGACGAGGTACGTCAGGCCTTCGCCGAGGTGGGCGACGCCGCCGGCGCCGCACCGCTGCAGGGTGTCTCCACGCTGGGCGGCGGGCTCGGCGGGCTCCTCAGCGGCGGGATGATGGCCGGCGTGATCGGCAAGATGAGCAAGCCGGTCGCCCAGGCGGTCTCCAAGAAGACGGGTATCCCGGCGCCGACGGTTTCGCGCGCCATCGAGATGCTCATCCCGGTCCTGCTCGCCGTACTGACGAAGCGGGCCGCGTCGTCGAAGGCGGGGACGTCCGGCGGTTCGGCCCAGGCTTCCGGCCCGATCCCCACCCCCGGCCCGGTCCCGGGCGCGGCACCGGGTGCCACGCCGACGGCCCAGCAGGGCGGCGGCCTGGACCTCGGCGACATCCTGGGCAACATCCTGGGCGGCGGCAAGAAGTAACCCGCACCGCCCGAACTGCGCACCGCCCGAACTGCGCGCCGCCCGTACTGCGCGCCGCCCGTACTGCGCGTCGAGAAGGGGACCATGTGTCCAGCACAGGTCCGGGTTGTCCCGGTTCCCGCTGAACGAATGGTCCCCTTCTCGCTAGCCGAGGACCTCGGACGCCACCGATGAGAAGCGGGTCGCCGTCTCGTGGAGGACTGCCGCGCCGTCCTCTCGCGCCCACAGCTCCGCGTTGAAGAGCTCGACCTCCACGGGGCCCGTGTAGCCCGCCGCGTCGACCAGGCGCCACCAGTGCGCGAGGTCGATCGAGCCGTCGCCGAGCTGGCCGCGGCCGGTGAGGACACCCTCGGGCAACGGGGTGGTCCAGTCGGCCAGTTGGAAGGCGTGCAGCCGGCCGCCGGCCGCTGCCCGGACGATCTGCGCGGGCGCGAGGTCGTCCCACCAGATGTGATACGTGTCCACGCAGACCCCGACCTGATCGGCGGGGAAGCGTTCGGCGAGGTCCAGGGCCTGGCCCAGGGTGGAGACCACGCAGCGGTCGGCCGCGTACATGGGGTGCAGCGGTTCGATCGCGAGGCGTACGCCGTGCGCGGCCGCGTAGGGGCCGAGTTCGGCGAGGGCGTCCGCGATGCGTTCACGGGCGCCGGCCAAGTCCTTGTCCCCCGCGGGCAGTCCGCCCGAGACGAGGACGAGGGTGTCGGTGCCGAGGGTCGCGGCCTCGTCGATCGCGGCGCGGTTGTCGTCGAGGGCGCGGCGGCGTTCGGCGGGGTCGATCGCGGTGAAGAAGCCGCCGCGGCACAGCGTCGTGACGGTCAGGCCCGCTTCTTCGACCAGCTTCGCGGCCGCTTCGACGCCGTACTCCTGAACGGGTTCGCGCCAGAGCCCGACGCCGGGAACTCCCGAATGCCCACAAGCGTTGGCAAGTTCGGGCAGTGAGAGCTGCTTGACCGTCATCTGATTGATGCTGAAGCGCGAGAGGCCGGGCAGGGGGCCGGAAAGGGGGGTGCCGGGCGCGGGGTCCGCAGTGTGCTGCGCGGGGCTGGTCACTGGGCGACTCCGTGCACGTCGAGCAGGGATGTCATACGGGATGCGGCGAGCGCCGGGTCCGGGAACAGGCCGAGCCGGTCGGCCAGTTGGTAGGCGCGCGCCAGGTGCGGGAGCGAGCGTGCCGACTGCAGTCCGCCCACCATCGAGAAGTGGGACTGGTGGCCGGCGAGCCAGGCGAGGAAGACGACTCCGGTTTTGTAGAAGCGGGTGGGTGTCTGGAACAAGTGCCTCGACAACTCAACAGTGGGATCCAGGAGTTCGCGGAAGCCCTTGGTGTCACCCGTGTCCAGGACGCGGACCGCCTCGGCCGCGAGCGGGCCGAGCGGGTCGAAGATGCCGAGCAGGGCGTGGCTGAAGCCGTGGTCGTCGCCGGCGATGAGTTCGGGGTAGTTGAAGTCGTCGCCGGTGTAGCAGCGCACGACGCCTCCGGCAATACGCGACAGCCGTCGGCGCAGGGCGACCTCGCGGTCCGCGTCGAGCAGCGAGACCTTGATGCCGTCCACCTTGTCCGCGTGGGCGGCGATCACCTCGAGGAAGGTCTCGGTGGCGGCGTCGAGGTCGCTCGAACCCCAGTAACCCTCCAGAGCCGGGTCGAACATCGGACCCAGCCAGTGCAGGATCACGGGCTCGGAGGCCTGGCGGAGCAGGCTGCCGTAGACGGTGAGGTAGTCCTCGGGGCCGCGGGCGACGGCCGCGAGGGCGCGGGACGCCATGAGGATCGCCTGCGCGCCCGTCCCCTCCACGAGCGCGAGTTGTTCCTCGTACGCGGCCGTCACCTCGGCGAGCGTCGGCGGTCCGGCGGACCCGGTGAGCTGGTCGGTGCCGACGCCGCACGCGATCCGCCCGCCCACCGCCCTGGCCTCGGCGGCGGAGCGGCGGATCAGTTCGGCGGCGCCTGCCCAGTCCAGGCCCATGCCGCGCTGCGCGGTGTCCATGGCCTCGGCGACTCCAAGGCCGTGCGACCAGAGGTGGCGGCGGAAGGCGAGGGTCGCGTCCCAGTCGACGGCGGCCGGTCCGTCCGGCGACACATCGGCGTACGGGTCGGCGACCACATGGGCGGCGGAGAACACCGTGCGCGAGACCAGCGGCGCCGTGCCGGAGACGGTGAGCGGTTCGGTGCGGGGCGTGTAGGCGAAGGTGCCGCCGCCGGCGCGGGGCAGATGGATCGTCATGGTGCGGGCTCCGTCGGATCGCGGCGGGTCACAGGTTCAGCTCGGGCACGTCGTAACGGCGGCCCTCCGAGGAGGACTTGAGGCCGAGCTCGGCGAGCTGGACGCCGCGGGCGCCGGCGAGCAGGTCCCAGTGGTAGGGCTCGTCCAGGACCACGTGGCGCAGGAAGAGCTCCCACTGGACCTTGAACCCGTTGTCGAAGTCGCCGTTGTCCGGCACTTCCTGCCACTGGTCGCGGAAGGACTCCGTGACCGGGATGTCGGGGTTCCAGACGGGCTTGGGGGTGGCCGAGCGGTGCTGGGCGCGGCAGTTGCGCAGCCCGGCCACGGCCGAGCCCTCGGTGCCGTCGACCTGGAACTCGACGAGCTCGTCGCGGTTGACGCGTACCGCCCAGGAGGAGTTGATCTGGGCGACGATCGAGCCTTGCGGGCTCTCGAGCTCGAAGATGCCGTACGCGGCGTCGTCGGCGGTGGCGTCGTAGGGCTTGGACTGCTCGTCCCAGCGCTGCGGGATGTGCGTCGAGGCCAGCGCGGTCACGGACTTCACGCGGCCGAACAGCTCGTGCAGGACGTACTCCCAGTGCGGGAACATGTCGACGACGATGCCGCCGCCGTCCTCGGCGCGGTAGTTCCAGCTGGGGCGCTGGGCCTCCTGCCAGTCGCCCTCGAACACCCAGTAGCCGAACTCGCCGCGTACGGACAGGATCCGGCCGAAGAAGCCGCCGTCGATGAGGCGCTTCAGCTTGAGCAGACCCGGCAGGAAGATCTTGTCCTGGACGACGCCGTGCTTGACGCCGGCGCTGTTGGCGAGGCGGGCCAGTTCGAGGGCGCCCTCCACAGAGGTGGCGCTGGGCTTCTCGGTGTAGATGTGCTTGCCGGCGGCGATGGCCTTCTTGAGGATGCCCTCGCGGGTGGAGGTCATCGCGGCGTCGAAGAAGATGTCGATGCTGTCGTCGGCGAGGACGGCGTCCACGTCGGTGGAGACGTCGGCCTGGTCCAGACCGTGCTTCTCCGCGAGCGCCCGCAGCGCGTGCTCGCGGCGGCCGACGAGGACGGGCTCCGGCCACAGGACCGTGCCGTCGCCGAGGTCCAGGCCGCCCTGCTCGCGCAGCGCGAGGATCGAGCGGACCAGGTGCTGGCGGTAACCCATGCGCCCCGTCACGCCGTTCATGGCGATACGCACCGTTTTGCGTGTCACTGATGTCCCTCCGTATGGCAGGCGCGCGCCGGTCGGCTTCGACGCCGGGTCAGTTGATGGTCCGTACGTTGCGGTCGGCGCCCCTGGGCAGACATGGAGCGGCATCCGCCGCCTGCCGCACCCTTGATAGCAAGCGCTTTCTATCTACGTATGCGGGAAAGTTAGCCTGCGGGATGAGGCCCGGACAAGGGGGCGGCTGAAATCCCTGCCGAGGCTTGGGCGTTCGTTTGCGATTCGGGGGTGGGGCGGTGTGGGGCGGGGGTGCGGTTGAGGGGTGGAGGCGGAGGGTGGCGGGTCGGGGCCAGGTGACGGGGCGGAGGCCGGGTCCATGCGGGCCCGGTGTGGGGGCGGGGGTGCGGTTGAAGGGCCGAGGCTGGGCCCAGGCGGAAGGTGGGCGAGCCGGGGTGGCACGCCGGAAGGTGGGCGGGCCCAGCTCAAGGCGCCCGGCCACGTGGGGCGGGCGGGGTGGCAGGCCGGGCGGGCTGACAAGGCCGGGGCGAGAGGCGGCGGGCCGCAAGGCGAGTGGAGCCACGCGAGGACGGGCGAGCCGGAGCGAGAAGGACAGCCCACGAGACGAGTTGAGCCAGGCGAGAATGGCGGGCCGGGATGGCACGCCGGAAGGTGGCGGGCCCAACTGAAGGCGCCCGGCCACGTGGAGCGGGCGGGGTGGCAGGCCGGGACGAGAGGCGGCGGGCCACGAGGCGAGTTGAGCCACGCGAGGACGGGCGAGCCGAAGCGAGAGGGACAGCCCGCGAGACGAGTTGAGCCACGCGAGGATGGCGGGCCGGGGTGGCACGCCGGAAGGTGGCGGACCCAGCTCAAGGCGCCGCCCAGCCACGTGAGGCAGGCGGGCTGACAGGCCGGGGCGAGAGGCGGCGGGCCACGAGGCGAGTTGAGCCACGCGAGGACAGGCGAGCCGAAGCGAAAGGGCGGCCCGCGAGACGCGTTGAGCCACGCGAGGGTGAGCGAGCCGGGGCGAGACGAGTGGCCCGTCCCGCAGGTCTCCGCCCACCGCCAGCAGCCCGTCGCGCAGCCCCCCGACCACCACCAACAGCCCGCCACACCGCCCCCCGACCACCACGAGCGACCGAGACCTTGGCCGCGGGGCCGGCACTCGCGCCCCTGCCAACGCGCACCCTCGCGTCTTCCGCCGCCCCGAACAGCCAGCCGAACCGCACGCCCCCGCACCGGCCGCACAGCCACAAGCCCAAACCCCCCGCAGCTACAGCCGCAGCCCGACCGGCTCACACTCGTGCCCCCGCCACCGCGCGGAACCACCCCCGGCCAGCCGCGCACTCTGGGCGCCCGCACCCCAGCCACCCGACATAGCCCGCACCCCCAGCTACCCCGCCTCCAGACCCA
>NZ_JAEIMH010000033.1:0-21125 GCF_016464295.1 Streptomyces sp. N35
GCCCCCGGGGCCGCCCCCCCGGACAGGGGGGGGCGCGGCGCCTGCCGGCGCGGCACCGCGCTGACGGGGGGCGCGCCCCTGGCCAGCATGGGCGTCAAGCGCCTGGTGCGCAGGCCGCGTCCGGATGCCGAGCCGCTGGTGCGCACCGCGGGCCGGCACTCCTTCCCCAGCTCGCACGCCACCTCGGCCGCCGCGGCGGCCGGCGCCTACGGCGCACTGCGCCCCGCGGGCGCCCGTCTCGTACCGCCGCTGGCCGCCGCGAGGTGCGGCTCGCGGATGGTCGGCGGCGGGGACTGCACTACCCGAGCGATGTGGCCGCCGGCGCCGCACTCGGCGCGCTCACCGCGCGCCTCGGCACGTCGTGGATGCAAGGAGCCGGCGCGGCCGGCCGTACACAAGGGGCCGGCTCGGCCGCCCGTACGCAAGGAGCCGGCGAATGACCCTCCTGGAACAGCACCAGCGCTCAGCACCGCCGCGCCGCCCCGGCCCCATCAGCCTGCCGCTCGGCCTCCTCAAGACCGCCCGGCCCCGCCAGTGGGTCAAGAACGTCCTGGTCGTCGCGGCCCCCGCCGCCGCTGGTGAACTCTTCACGCGCCAGACGGCCGTCCAACTGGTCCTTGTCTTCTGCCTGTTCACCGCCGCCGCGTCCGCCGTCTACCTGATCAACGACGCCCGCGACGCCGAGGCCGACCGCGCCCACCCCGACAAGTGCCGCCGCCCGGTGGCCGCCGGACAGGTACCGGTCCCGGTCGCGTACGCGGTCGGCGGACTGCTCGCGATCCTCGCGCCCGCCGCCGCGGCCTTCCTGTGCACCCCGATGACCTCGGCGCTGCTCACCGGCTACGTCGGCATGCAACTCGCGTACTGCATCAGCCTGAAGCACGTCCTCGTGGTCGACCTGGTCGTCGTCACCACGGGCTTCCTGATGCGCGCGATGATCGGCGGTGTCGCGCTCGACATCCCGCTCTCGCGTTGGTTCCTGATCACCACGGGCTTCGGCGCGCTGTTCATGGTCTC
Organism: Streptomyces sp. N35; assembly: GCF_016464295.1. Taxonomy (NCBI): domain Bacteria; kingdom Bacillati; phylum Actinomycetota; class Actinomycetes; order Kitasatosporales; family Streptomycetaceae; genus Streptomyces; species Streptomyces sp. N35. The sequence continues at coordinate 1,018 of NZ_JAEIMH010000033.1, forward strand.
GGCCAAGCGCTACTCGGAGTCCGTGCGGATGGCGGACGCCGACGGCGAACTGGGCGCCACCCGCGCCCTGCTCACCGAATACACCACCGGCTATCTGCGCTTCGTCTGGCAGCTCGCGGCCGGCGTCGCCGTCCTCGCGTACTGCCTGTGGGCCATGGAGGAAGGCGGCACCGGGCTGCTGCCCTGGCGTCAGCTGTCGATGGTGGCGTTCATCCTCGCCATCCTGCGCTACGCCGTCTTCGCCGACCGCGGCACCGCCGGCGCCCCCGAGGACGTGGTCCTGCGCGACAAGCCGCTCGCGCTCATCGCCCTTGTCTGGGTGGGGATGTACGGGCTCGCGGTGGCCGACCTGTGAGCACCTCGGCGCCACCCCGGCCGCGCACCAAAGGGCCCGAACTGCGCACCCGGCTGCGCGCCATGGGCCCCGAACTGCTCGGCTTCGCCGCCGCCGGGATCTGCGCGTACGCCGCCGACCTCGGCCTGTTCATCTGGCTGCGCGGACCGATGGGCTGGGACCCGCTGACCGCCAAGGCGCTCTCGTTCGTGGCCGGTTGCTCGGTGGCGTACGCGGGCAACGCGCTCGGCACGTACCGCCGCCGCACCCCGGGTGTCTCCCGGATGCGGCAGTACGCGATCTTCTTCGCGGTCAACATCGCGGGCGCCCTGGTCCAGCTGCTCTGCCTGGCGATCTCCCACTACGGGCTCGGCCTCACGTCCCAGCGCGCCGACACCGTCTCCGGCGCGGGTGTGGGCATGGCCCTGGCGACTGTCCTGCGCTTTTGGGGTACCCGCACCCTGGTGTTCCGTACGCAGAAGGTGGCCTGAGGAAATGGACTGGCTGAAGAAACTGCCCGTCGTCGGGCCGCTCGTGGAACGCCTGATGGCCACCCATGCCTACCGCTCGTACGAGACGCTCGACCGGGCGCACTGGGCGCGGCTGGCGGGTGCGATGACCTTCAACAGTTTCCTCGCGCTCTTCCCGCTGCTCACGCTCCTCGCGGCGGTCGCCGCCGCGACCCTCTCCACGCGGCAGCAGCAGGACCTCCAGGACAAGATCAGCGATCAGATCCCGGGGATCTCCGAGCAGTTGGACATCCACGAGCTGGTCTCCAACGCGGGCACGGTCGGCGTGATCGCGGGCGTCCTGCTCCTGGTCACCGGCGTGAGCTGGGTCGGCTCGATAAGGGACTGTCTGCGCGCGGTCTGGGGCAAGGAGGACCTGGACGAGAACCCGGTCGTCGCCAAGCTCAAGGACGCCGGCATCCTGGCCGGCCTCGGCCTGACCGGTCTGCTCTCGCTCGCCGCCTCCGCCGTCGGCTCCACCGCCGCGGTCTGGCTGACGCGGGCCGTGGGTCTGGAGGACCAGAGCTGGATCGGCGGGCTGCTGCTCGTGGTCGTGTTCGGGTTCGCGGTGCTCGCGGACTTCCTGATCCTGCTGTACCTGCTGACGCTGCTGCCCGGAGTGCAGCCGCCCCGGCGCCGTCTGTTCGTCGCCGCGCTGATCGGAGCGATCGGCTTCGAGCTGCTCAAGCTGCTGATCGGCGGCTATATGAAGGGAGTGGCCGCCAAGTCCATGTACGGGGCCTTCGGCGTCCCGGTCGCGCTGCTCCTGTGGATCAACTTCACCGCGAAACTGCTCCTGTTCTGCGCCGCCTGGACGGCGACGCAGAGCAAGAAGGCACCCGAGGGCACGCCGCTCAGCGGCGGGGAAGCCGCCGCACCAGGTCAGGCAGCGGCCAGCGGCGGTTGACCACGAACACACCCGCACCGATCAGCGCGAGCACACCGCCGGTGACCGCGAGCGCGATCCCCACGCCGCTTGAGCCCTCCTCGGCGGTGGTCCCGGTGCTCGACGCAGAGCCCTCCGCCTTCCCCTTCTCGGGGGCCGCGGCGCCCTTGTTGCCGGAGCCCTCCGCGCTGCGCGGCCGGACCAGCTCACCGACCGGGGTCACCTTGTCCGCGGCCTTGAAGCCCCAGTCGAAGAGCCGGGCGGTCTCCTGGTAGACGGCGTTCTGCTCGTCGGAGTCGGGGTTCATCACGGTCACGAGCAACACCTTGTCGCCGCGCTCCGCGACACCGGTGAAGGTGGCGCCGGCGTGCGTGGTGTTGCCGTTCTTGACGCCCGCGATGCCCTTGTACGGGTTGAGGCCGTAGTCGCCGGTCATCAGGCGGTTGGTGTTCTGAATCTCGAAGCTCTCGCGCTTCTTGCCCTTGCCCTCGCCCGGGAAGTCCGCGGTCGCCGTCGCCGCGTACTCGCGGAAGTCGGCCTTCTGCAGCCCGGAGCGGGCGAACAGCGTCAGGTCGTACGCGGAGGACACCTGGCCCTCGGCGTCGTAACCGTCCGGGCTGACCACGTTCGTGTCGAGGGCCTGCAGTTCCTCGGCGTGGGTCTGCATGTCGGCGACGGCCTTGTCGACACCGCCGTACATCGACGACAGAACATGCACCGCGTCGTTGCCCGACCTGAGGAACACGCCGAGCCACAGGTCGTGCACCGAGTAGGTGTGGTCCTCCTTGACGCCCACCAGGCTGGAGCCCGCGCCGACGTCCGCGAGGTCGGCGTCCTTGACCTTGTAGACCTGGTCCTTGGGCAGCTTCGGCAGCACCGTGTCCGCGAAGAGCATCTTCAGCGTGGACGCGGGCGGCAGCCGCCAGTGCGCGTTGTGCGAGGCGAGGACCTCGCCGGACTCGGCGTCCGCGACGATCCACGAACGCCCCGTCAGATCCTTGGGCAGCACCGGCGCGCCCGGACCGAGATTGACCTGGGTGCCCGCCTTGCCGAGCTGAGCGCCGCCGACCGTGGACATGTTGGCGGGCGGCTTGGCCTTGTCGTCCTTCTTGCCGGGCTTGTCGTCCGCCACGGCCGGAGCGATGGGAAATGTGGCAAGCGCGGTCATCAAGCTGGCGCATACGACCGTTAGTACGGTCTTCTTCATGGCAGGCACGGTCGAGAACGTACAGGGCGTAGCTGTACGAGCGCGTACCGAGGCCCCCTGTGTCTGGCCGGGATCACTCGGACCACCCCTCCCCGAGCACTTCGTGCGGGGGATACCCCACGACCGGTCCCGAAGGGAGGACGGCGATACTGGGCGTATGAAGCTCAGCCGTCCGGTCTCCTGGTTCCTGCTCGCCTTCGGGGTGTGGTCGTGGATCATCTGGGTCACTTTCGTCAAGAATCTCGTCAAGGACGGAAGCGGTCTCGCGTTCGACGACGCGGGTGACCCGACCGGATACTTCTGGGTCCATCTGCTGCTCGCCGTGGTGTCCTTTGCCTTGGGGACGGTCGTAGGGGTCATCGGGTTCCGTGGTGTGCGCGCATTGCGCCGCACGTCATAGCGGCCCGCAGCGGGGAATCGACAGGGAGCAGCAGCGGTGATCGTCCTCTTCGTGCTGGCGGGTCTCGCCGCCTTTTCCGCCCTTCTCGGGCTGCACTACTACTTGTGGCGCCGCTTGGTGCGCGATACGACCACGCCCGGGTCCACGGCCCGCAAGGCGGGGACGGCGGCGCTCGTCACGGCGCTGGTCCTGATGGTCGCGGCGTTCGCGGGGGCGCGGGCGGGGCTCCCCTTCGGGCTGCAGCAGGTGGTCGCCTGGCCCGGGTATCTGTGGATGGCCCTGTTCATCTATCTGACGCTGTCGCTCCTGGTGGGCGAGGCGGTCCGGCCGCTGCTTCTGCGGTGGCTGCGGAAGCGGGATGCGGCGGCGGAGCCTGGGCCGGCTCCGGCTCCGGTTCCGGCTGAGGAGACTTCGGTCGTACGGGAGCCTGTGGGCGTCGGCGGCGAGGGCAGCGGGGCCGGCGGGGCCGGCGGGGCTCAGGAGTCCGAGGGCGCGGGTGTTGCGGAGGCGTTGTCAGTGGGCGCCGATAGGGTCGAAGAGGGCTCGGCCCCCGGGCGGGAGGGGTCTGTCCGGGCCACGTCGCCCCTCGCCACCCCCACCCGCCGCCTCTTCGTCTCCCGCATCATCGGCGGAGCCGCGGCGACCGCCGCGGTCGCGACCGTCGGGTACGGGACGTACGGCGTGCTGCGCGGGCCCAGGCTCAAGCACCTCACCGTGCCGCTGGCCAAGCTGCCGCGCGGCGCGCACGGCTTCCGTATCGCCGTCGTCAGCGACATTCACCTCGGGCCGGTGCTCGGACGCGCCCACACCCAGCGCATTGTCGACACCATCAACTCCACGCAGGCCGATCTGGTCGCCGTCGTGGGCGATCTCGTCGACGGCAGCGTGGCGGACCTCGGCCCGGCCGCCGAACCCCTCGCCCAACTGCGCTCGCGCCACGGCTCGTTCTTCGTCACCGGCAACCATGAGTATTTCTCCGGCGCGCAGCAGTGGGTCGACCACGTACGTGAACTCGGTCTGCACCCGCTGGAGAACGCCCGTGTCGAGATCGAAGGCTTCGATCTCGCGGGCGTCAACGACGTGGCCGGCGAGAGCGAAGGTCAGGGCCCGGACTTCGTGAAGGCGCTCGGCGACCGCGACCGCTCGCGGGCCTCGGTGCTGCTCGCGCATCAGCCGGTGGTCATCCATGACGCCGTCGAACACGGCGTCGACCTCCAGCTTTCCGGCCATACGCACGGTGGCCAGATGTGGCCCGGCAACCTGATCGCCGATCTCGCCAACCCCACGCTCGCCGGTCTGGAGAGCTACGGCGACACCCAGCTGTACGTCACGCGCGGTGCCGGGGCCTGGGGGCCGCCGGTGCGGGTGGGGGCGCCGTCGGACATCACGGTGGTCACGCTGGCCTCGAAGCAGACCTGAGCCGCACGCCCGCCGCGCGGCGGAGCTGAGTGTGGCGTTCGGGTTCGCGGCGGAGCTGAGTGTCGCGCTCGCCTCCGCGGCCGACTCGAGCGTCGTGCTCGCCTCCGCGGCCGGCCTGTACGCGCGGGCGGTTTTCGGCCAGGAAGATGGGTGTCGTTGCGCGCCACTTGGCCGGAACCATACGAGTTGGACGGGTGACTTGGGCCGCTCGCCCCGCTCTGGCCGTGTCCGCTGGCATAGGCCTGATGGCCAAAAGGGGCCGTCACCACAACTGACCGGTGACAACTCCGCCCGCACAGCGCAGCATCTTGTGCGGATCCCGTGCGTGCAGGGTGGCCGGAGGTGGAGGAAGTGTTACGGCGCCATGCGTTCCGGTTGCCCCGGCACCCGGCGTCCGTAGGCCTCGCCCGGCTGCGGGTCCGCGACCATCTGGCCGCCTGGGGGCACAGCGGCGAGGAGGGGGCGGTGGCCGACACGATCCTGCTCGTCTCGGAACTCGCCACGAACGTGGTGCGCCACGGCCCGGTCCTCGAGCGCGAGTTCGAGGTCGCGGTGACGGTCCTCGCGGACGGCTCCTGCCTGATCGAGGTCTCGGACGAGTCCCCCGCGGAACCGGTCCTGCGCATCCAGGACGGCCCGTTCGCGGAGCACGGCCGAGGGATGCACCTGGTGGACTCGGTGGCGGAGACCTGGGGCGTGTGGCAGCGGGGGCGGTACGGCAAGACCGTGTGGGCGCTGGTGGCCACCGGGCCGCGAGAGCAGGGCCAGGACTGATCCACAGGGCTGACCCACAGGACCGACCCAGGGCCGACCCGCAGGACTGACCCACAGGACAGACCCAGGGCCGACCCACAGGACCGACCCAGGACCGATCCACAGACCAAGACCAAGACCAAGACCAAGACCAAGACCAAGACCCCAGGCCCTAGTTGTCGGATGCCGAACAGGGCGCGTGGGGCAGCTCGACCCGCACCGTGAGCCCCTCACCCGGCCTCGTGCGCACCGTCACCTCTCCACCGTGCGCCTGCACCACCCCCTGCACGATGGCCATGCCGAGTCCGCTTCCGGCGCCGGTTCCCGCGCGGAAGAAGCGGTCGAAAATGCGGGCCGCGTCCTCGGTGGCGAGACCGGGGCCCTCGTCGGCGACCGTGAGGTGGACCAGGCCGTTCGACCGGCCCGCCGAGACGCGCACCGCGGCCGAACCCGGCGTATGCGTCCGTACGTTGGCCAGCAGGTTGCCCACCACCTGACGCAGCCCCGTCTCGTCGGCGTGCACGAGCACCGCGCCGTCCGCCGACACCGCGACCGGACGCCCCGGCTCCTGCACCCGCAGGTCCTCCGCCGCCTCCCGCACCAGACGGCTCAGGTCCACCTCGCGGAAGACCAGTTCGGCCTGCTGGTCGAGGCGGGCGAGCGTCAGGAGCTCGTCGACGAGGCGGCTCATCCGGTCGGTCTCCGACCGCACCCGCCGCCCCGCCCGCTCCCGCTCGGCCGGCTCGCGGAGCATCCCCTTGTCGTACAGCTGGAGATAGCCGCGTATCGCCGAAAGGGGAGTACGCAGTTCATGGGAGGCGTCCGCGACGAAGCGGCGCAGCTGGGAGGCGCTGCGTTCGCGGGTCTCGAAGGCCGATTCGACCTGGTGCAGCATGGAGTTGAGGGCGAGACGGAGCTGTTCGATCTCCAGGACCGGGTCCTTGCGGGCCGGTACGCGCTGCGTGAGGTCGCCCTCCGCGATGGCGGACGCCGTCTCGACCATGTCCTCCAGGGGGCGCAGCCGGTGCCGCGCCCCGATCAGCGTGAGCACCCCGAGCAGCACCAACAGCCCGGCGCCCACGCCCAGATCGACCTTGAGGCTCTTGGTCACCCCCTCCCGTACGGCATCCGTGGACGTGGCCATCAGGACCACCGTGCCGTCCCCGAGCCGCGCGCCCACCGCCCGGAACTCGTCGCCGCCGAAGCGCACATCCCGTATGCCGCCGGACGCCGCGATGCCCCGGGGGTCGTCGACCGCCGCCGCGAGCTCCCGCTGCCGCGCGGTCGGCGGGATCCCCGCGAACATCAGCGGCTTCCCCTTGCCGTCCACCGCCACGAACACCGTCTCAGGGCGCGGCAGCGACCCGGCCGCGTCCGCGAGCAGCAGATCGTCCCGCAGCGAGCCGATGGCGCTGAGCGCGTCGATCTGCTCGCGGGTGAAGCCCGTGCGCTCCAACGCCGTACGCGACGACACCAGTTCGGAGTCGATACGGTCGAGCAGATAGTGCCGCATCGCCATGATGCTCACCGCGGTGGCCACCACGATGCCGAGTGCGAGCACGACCACGTTCATCACGGTGAGCTTGGCCCGCAGCGTCGCGAAGCCGTGGTGCAGCCGGCGCTGCCGGCCGGCCGCATGGACCGGCTTCAGTGACTTCACGCTTCCGCCAGTCCGTATCCCACCCCGCGCCGGGTGGTGATCGACGGCGGTCCCAGCGGGGCGAGTTTGCGCCGTAGATAGCTGATGTACGTCTCGACCACGGTCGACTCGGCCTGGTGCTCGTACTGCCATACGTGGCGCAGGAGCTGCTCCTTGGGGACGATGCGGCCGCCGTTGCGGACGAGGAAGCGAAGGAGCGCGTACTCGGTCGGGGTCAGCTGCACCTCCAGGAGCGAGCCATGGGCGCGGTCCGCGCGGCGCACGGTGTACGTCGTCTCGTCCAGCTCAAGGCCCGCGTACGTGAGCGGCGGGCGGGCCGGCAGCGCATCGGCCGGCCGGGTGCGGCGCAGCACGGCGGTGAGGCGGGCCACCACCTCGTCGATGTTGAACGGCTTGGTGATGTAGTCGTCGCCGAAGCCGAGCGCGCCGACGATCTCGGCGGGGGCGTCCCGCGCGGTCACGAACACCACGGCGGTCTCGGGGTGTTGCTCCCGCAGCTCACGCCCGAAGGCGCGCCCGTCGCCGTCCGGCAGCATCACATCGAGCAGCGCGGCGTCGAACCGGCGTTCCCCGATCCGGGCGCGTGCCTGCAGCAGACAGCTCGCCCAGACCACCTCGAACCCGTGATAGCGCAGCGCGATGGCGAGGACGTCGGCTATGGAGGGTTCGTCCTCGACCACCAGTACGACCGCGCCCCTGCCCACTTCCTCCCCGGCGTTCATGACCCAAGTATCCGTCGGCTCGTTGTACGAGGGACCGGGCCGAGCTTTGGAGTTCCTTGAGAGTCATGGGCGCGACGCACCACACACGCGTGGCGACCGCGATTCTGAGGCGTGGCCCAGGGGGACGACCTACCAGTTCCGATACAGACCGATGAAGGGGCAGGAATCGTGGCTGCATTGGCACGGTGGTGCTATCGGCACCGCCTGGTGGTCCTCGTGCTGTGGGTGGGAACTCTGCTCGGTGTCGGGGCCGCGGGTTCGCAGGCCGGCACGGATTACGCGAATGTCTTCAGCCTCCCGGACACCGACTCCAAGCGCGCGTACGACCTGATGACCGAGGCCTTCCCGCAGGCCGCCGGTGACACGGACACCGTGGTGTGGAAGGTCGACGAGGGTTCGGTGCGCGACGACGCCGTACGGGAGCGGCTCGAGCCCGCGCTGAAGGAGATCGGCGCGATGGCGGGCGTCGGGGAGGTCTCCTCCCCGTACACGGAGCAGGGCGCGACGCAGATCAGCCGTGACGGGCGCACCGCCTACGCGCAGGTGACCTTCGCCGAGCAGGCCAACGCCGTACCGAAGGCGCTGGTCGAGGACGTCGTCGAGACGGCGCAGGAAGCCGAGCGCGGCGGGCTCCAGGTGGAGCTGGGCGGGCAGGCGATCACGCGGACCCAGGAGCCGCCGACCGGGCTCGCCGAGATGGTGGGTATCGCGGCCGCCGCGATCGTGCTCTTCCTGGCGTTCGGCTCGCTCTTCGCGATGCTGCTCCCGATCATCACGGCCGTCTTCGGCGTAGGCATGGGCATGATGGGCACCTCGCTGCTCAGCCACGTCACCGACGTCCCCGAAGTCGCCCCGCTGCTCGGCTCGTTGATCGGGCTCGGCGTCGGCATCGACTACGCGCTGTTCATCGTGACCCGGCACCGGCGCGGCATCCAGCGCGGCCTCGACCCCGAGGAGTCGGCGGTCACCGCGCTCAACACGTCGGGGCGCGCGGTGCTGTTCGCGGGCGGCACGGTGTGCATCGCGCTCGCCGGCATGCTCGTGATGAACATGCGCTTCCTCGACGGCGTGGTCATCGGCACCTCCCTGACCGTGGTGATGAGCGTGCTCGCCGCGACCACGCTGCTTCCCGCGATGCTCGGGGTGCTCGGTCCGAAGGTGCTCAGCAGGCGGCAGCGGCGCAAACTGGCCGCGAACGGGCCGGAGTCCGACGAGGTGACCGGGGCGGCCGCGCGCTGGTCCGGGTTCGTGCAGAAGCGGCCGCGGTCGATCGCGTTCCTGGCCGTGGTGGTCATGGCGGCGCTCGCGATCCCGGTCCTGTCCCTGCGCCTGGGCGCCACCGACCAGGGCAACCACCAGGAGTCCACCACCACACGCCAGGCGTACGACCTGCTGGCGGAAGGTTTCGGCCCGGGCTTCAACGGGCCGCTGCAGCTGGTCAGTCAGGGCGGCGACACGGGTCTCCTGGAACGCGTGGAGGACACCGAGGGGGTCGCCGCGGCTGTTCAGCTGCCGGTGCCGGCCGGCTCGGACATCTCGGTGATCCAGGTCGTCCCGACCACCTCGCCGCAGTCCGTCGAGACGGACGAACTGATCGACCGGCTGCGCGACGACGTGATTGTGGCGGCGGGCACGGAAACCCATGTAGGCGGTGTCACGGCCGTGTTCAAGGACTTCGCGGCCGTCACGGGCGAACGGATCCCGCTCTTCGTCGGCGCGATCATCGGCCTCGGTTTCCTGCTCCTGCTGATCGCGTTCCGCTCGCTCGTGGTGCCGTTGACGGCGGCGGTGATGAACCTCGTCGCGGCGGCCGCGTCCTTCGGCGTCCTGGTGGCGGTCTTCCAGTGGGGCTGGGGCGCGGAGGCGCTCGGCCTCGGCAAGGAAGGCCCGATCACCGCCTTCCTGCCCGTCATCATGCTCTCGCTCCTCTTCGGCCTCTCCATGGACTACCAGGTCTTCCTGGTCAGCCGGATGCACGAGGAATGGGTGCATACGAAGGACAACGCGCGTGCGGTACGGGTCGGTCTCGCCGAGACCAGCCGGGTCATCAACTCCGCCGCCCTGATCATGATCTGTGTGTTCTCCGCGTTCGTCCTCAGCGGCGACATGGAGGGCGCGATGGCGGGCATCGGGCTCGCGGCGGCGGTCGCGCTCGACGCGTTCATCCTGCGTACGGCGCTCGTCCCGGCCGCGATGCATCTGCTCGGGCGGTCCAACTGGTGGCTGCCGGACTGGCTGGAGAAGCGGCTGCCGCATCTGGCGGTGGAACCCAAGGAGGACGTGCCAACGCCCGTGAAGGCCGTGGAGTCCGTGAACTCAGTGGAGTCGGCGGTTCCCGCCCAGCGCACCGGCGGCGCCTCCGCCGTCCACGGCTTCCTGCGCACCCCCGACGGCGAGGCGGTCGCGGACGCGGTGCTCACCCTCGTCTCGCGCGGCGGCCGCCAGCTCGACCGCGTCGACTCGCTCGCCGACGGCTCGTACATCCTGGCCGCCCCCGGCCCCGGCTCGTACCTCCTCGCCGTGACCGCGACCGGGTTCGCTCCCCGCGCGCGGCACGTCATGATCGGCGAGGATCCCCTCGTATACGACGTGGAGCTGGCCTGGGAGGAACAGGTGGACGCGGTCAACTGACCGTCTGAGGGGCTTGGGGACGCGGCCAACAGACCATCTGCGGAACAGGTGAACGCCGTCAACTGACCGTCTGCGGAACAGGTTTGGCCTGCGGTGTACGGGCGCGGAAATCCCGTACGCCGGGGACCAGGGCCGTCCCCGCACAGGCCACCGCGACCACCGCGCCCGCGATCCACAGCGGCGCCTCGGGCCCCCACAAACCGGCGGCGAGCGGGGCGAGGGCGTAGCCGAGCGGCATCGCGCCGAGCGAGAGCAGCCAGTCGTACGAGACCACGCGGGCCAGGGTCTGCTCGGGGATGGCCTGCTGCACCGCCGTCTCCCAGACCGGGTTGAGGAAACCGAGCCCGGCCTGCGCGATCCCGTACGCGCCGATGACCAGCGCGGCGGGCGCGCCCGCCGCGAAGAGCATGAGCGGCAGGGCATACGTGGCCAGGCCCAGGTTGGCCGTCAGGATCGGCCGCCGTGGCCGAGCCCGCACGGCGACCAGCGAGCCGAGCAGCAGCCCGCCGGCGCCGACCTGGAGCAGCACCACCCAGGCGGTCGGGCCGCCGAACTCGCGGGCCGCGAGGCCGGGTCCGATCGTCATCAGGACGGCCGCTGCGCCGTTCCAGGCGGAGTGGCCGATGAGGCTGGTCCAGTACCAGTCGCGGCGGCGCACCTCCTGCCAGCCCTGCACCAGGTCCTTGCGCAGGGAGCGGCGCTCCACCGGGACCTTGCGCACCCGTGTGAAGACGAGCAGCAGCGCACTGACGGCGAAGGAGGCGCCGTCGAGGACGAACGCGAGCCCGGGCCCCGCGAGGAGGATGAGCAGTCCCGCGAGCGCCGGGCCGCCGAACCGCGCCGAGCTGCGCACGATCCCGAACAGGGCGTTGGCGCGGTGGAGTTGGTCCTGCTGGACCGTCCCGGTGATCAGCGGCGCCTCGGTCGGCATGGCGAACGCGGAGGCCGCACCGCCGATCGCCTCGGCGAGCGCGATCTGCCACAAGTGCGGGTCTCCCGCGAGCAGTTCGAACCCGACGAACAGCTGACTCGCGGCCCTGGTCGTATCGGTGATCAGGGCGACCGTCCGGGCGTGGAACCAGTCGCCCGCCACCCCGCCGAAGGGCAGCAGCGCCAGCTTGGGCACCATTGCGCAGGCGAGCACGATCGCCATCGCGGAGGGGGAGCCGCTGATCTCCAGTACGGCGAGCGCGAGCGCGGTGGGGATCACCGCGTCGCCGATGAGGGAGAGGGAGCGACCGGCGAAGAAGAGACGGAAGTTGAGGGTGCGCAGAGGATGCGGACGTGCGGCAGGAAGCGGCATGATCACCAATATATTTCGTTACCGAATTATTCGTCAACGAAATATTTGGCACCGAAGGAAACCGCTTCTTTGGGCGTACGCTTCCGGCATGGAGCGTGAGCGGGATGAGCAGGGCGAGCAGGACTGGACCGATGGGCACGTGGCGCGGTGGAAGCCCGTCCTGCCCGAGCTCGACCCCGATGTCGAGGGCGCGGTGACGCGGATGAAGAAGCTCTCCGTGCATCTGATGCGGGTGCGCGAGCAGTCCCTGGTCGACTTCGCCCTGGACCGCCAGGAGTTCGACACCCTGCACAAACTGGCCGGCCGCTCGGGCCGCGCGACGCCCTCGGAGCTGGCGGCGGACCTCGACCTCCGGCCCGCGTCGGTGACCGGCCGCCTCGACGGCCTGGAGAAGCGCGGCCTCATCCGCCGTACGCAGTCGAAGAGCGACCGCCGCCGGGTCGACGTCGAGCTCACCGAGGACGGCCGGGCGACGTGGCTGGGCGCGATGGACATGCTCGGCGACGAGGAGTCCCGGCTGCTCGGGGTGCTGTCCAAGCGGGAACTGGCCCAGCTCTCGGACATGCTGCGGCGGATCATGGTGGAGGCGGAACGCGACGGCGGGGCGCACTGGAAGGCCTGAGCCTCGGCGTCCGGCGGCCGCAACTGGGCTGGTGGGGGCCGTTGTCAGTGCCGCCCTCTAATCTCCGTGGGCATGGGGAGACTGACGTTCGTCGATGAGACGACTGCGGGGGAGCGCGCCGAGGCGTGGGGGATCGAGATCACCGAGGAGCGGCTGACGCTGCGCGAGGTGATCCGGCGCCGCGTGTTCCAGGAGGTCGCGGAGTACCACGCCGCGGCGCCCGGGGTGTTCCGCGGGCTCGTCCAGCCGACGGACACGGAGCGCACGCTGAACGGGTACGCGCTGAGGACACCGCGACGGATCGACCCGGAGCGGCAGTTCGAGCGCGCGGTGGAGGCGTTCGGGCGGAACGGGTTCCTGGTCCTGATCGGGGACCGGCAGGTGGAGGAGCTGGACGAGGAGATCGAGCTGCGGCTCGGGGTCGAGGTCACGTTCCTGAAGCTCGTGCCGCTGGTGGGTGGCTGATGCTGCCGTATGTACGGGAGCAGGTGCGGCAGGTCCGTCAGCTCATCGCCGACGACAATATGGGTGAGCTCTCCGCGCACCTCGTCAAGCTCGCGGGGGCGCTCGACAACCGCTGGGACGGCGACGCTGCCGAGCTTCTCGACGTGGTGCGGGCGCTGCCCGAGGGGAGCAGACGGCGCCTTGCCAAGTCCTGGGCGGACAGATACGAGCACGGTGGTGACGGCCCCATCGTGCGGAGCCACATCGCCACACTCGCTGCCGTCGTCAGCCGGGACCTGCCCGACAACTTGGTGATGTCGCTTGCGCGGATCAAGCGCCTTCAGGAGTACGCGGAGATGCACTCCACCTGGTCGAGCGCGGAGCTCTCGTGTCTTGTGCGGGCCGAGCTGGACGCGGGCCGCGCCGTGCCCGATGCGGTGATCGCGACGATGCGCCGCTCGGCCCCGCAGGGCTATCCCGACAGGGAACTGAACCGGATCCTCGGCGAGTTGGAGGGCCCGGTACTCAACCCCGGCGAGGCCTGGTCCGACCAGGCGCTCTCGGATCTCGCCGACGCCGGCGAGCGCTGGCACGCTCTCGTGCGGCACGCGGCTGGTGCCACCAGTGCTCAGCCCTCCGCCAAGTGGGAGAAAGCCGCCCGGCAGAGACTGGACCGGTTGCCGCTCGACGAGGTGCGCACCCGCATCACCTCGTGGCTCGCTCTCGTGGGCCGACCCCGCACACAGCTCTTCACCGACGACCAGTACCGGCCCCACAACGAAGAGTTCGACCCGTACAACGCCGACGCCCTCCGCGGCCTCGCCTGGACCCTCTCCCTGCTGCCGGGGGACCGCGACACCGCCCGCGCGCTGGGCCGGGTCGCCGAGACCGCCCTGCGCAAGGTGCCGGGCCTCGGCCCCCGCAACCCCAAGGTCGCCAACGCCTGCGTCGTCGCGCTCACCCGCTCGGAAGGCGGAGCCGCCCTCGCCGAACTGGCCCGGCTCGCCACGCGCGTCACGTACAAGGGGACGCTGAAGATCATCAACAGTGGGCTCGACCAGCGGGCGAAAGCCCTCGGCCTCACGCGTGAGGAGATCGAGGAGCTCGCCGTCCCGGCGTACGGACTCACGGAGGTCGGCCGAAGCGAACACCGACTGGGCGACTGCGCCGCAGAGTTGACGATCACCGGATCGAAAACCACCCTCACCTGGCGCAACGCCACCGGCAAAGCGGTCAAGGCCCCGCCCGCCCAGGTCAAGCGCGACCACCCCGACGAGCTCAAGGAGCTCAAGGCCGCCGCCAAGGACATCGACAAGATGCTCGGCGCGCAGGCCGAGCGGCTCGACCGGCAGTTCCTGGCGCGCCGCGTCTGGCCGTACGAGAAGTGGCGCACCCACTACCTCGACCACCCCCTCGTCGGCACCCTCGCCCGCCGCCTCCTGTGGACCGTCGACGGACAGGCGGTCGGGTACGCGGACGGCGAGCTGCGCACGCTCACGGACGAGCCGATGCACCCGGGCCCCGACGCCGAAGTGCGGCTCTGGCACCCGATCCACCACGAGCCCGCCCAGATCGTCGCCTGGCGCGACTGGCTCGAACGGCACGCCATCACCCAGCCGTTCAAGCAGGCCCACCGCGAGGTGTACCTGCTGACGGACGCCGAGCGGACCACGGGCACGTACTCCAACCGCTTCGCCGCCCACATCCTGCGCCAGCACCAGTTCCACGCGCTCGCGGCCGTGCGGGGCTGGCGCAACAAGCTGCGCCTGTGCGTCGACGACGAGGCCCCGCCCGCTGTACGCGAACTGCCTCAGTGGGGCCTGCGCGCCGAGTACTGGATCGAGGGCGTGGGCGACAACTACGGCGTGGACACCACCGAATCCGGCAGCTATCTCCGGCTGGGCACCGACCAGGTCCGCTTCTATCCGCTGGACGCACCGGAGAACTCGGCACACTGCTACGGCGGCGAGTACCGCATGTGGCTGCGCGGCGGCCAGGACCCTGTCGATCCGCTGCCGCTCACCGACATACCGCCCCTCGCGCTGAGCGAAGTCCTGCGCGACGTCGACCTGTTCGTCGGTGTGGCCAGCGTCGGCAACGATCCGACCTGGCAGGACGGCGGACCCGAGGGCCGCTTCCAGGAGTACTGGACCTCGTACGGCTTCGGTGAGCTGGGCGCGAGCGCCGAGACCCGCCGCGCGCTGCTCACCCGTCTGATACCGAGGCTGGCGATCGCGGACCGGTGCACGCTCGAGGGCCGGTTCCTGCACGTCAAGGGCGAGTTGCACACGTACAAGATCCATCTGGGGTCCGGGAACATCCTGCGCACCCCGAACGACCAGTACCTGTGCATCGTCCCCAAGGGCACATCAGGGGCAGCCGACCCCGGCGGCTATCTGCCCTTCGAGGGCGACCGGGTCCTGTCGGTGATCCTCAGCAAGGCGATGCTGCTCGCGAAGGACACGGAGATCACCGACCCGACGATCACCAGTCAGCTCTGAGCTCCGGGCCGCGGCTGAGCCGTCGCCCTGTCACGTGCTCATGATGAGGAAGAACAGGCCGAGGGTGAGCGGTGCGCTCAAGAGACCCACGGCGATGGTCCAGCCGACGCTCGCGCCGGACACCCGGGCGATTCCGGCGCAAAGCGCGCCTATCGCCCCCAGGACCGCAAGGACCACAAGCAGGAACACAAACGCGGCGACGAACAGCATCGAGATGACCTTTCAGTTGGGCCTGGAGCCGGCCCTCTGATCGGGTCAGCCGGTGGCGGTACCGGACTTGCCACCCGGGGCGGTCTCGTCCGTCATCCCGGGCAGAAAGTCCACGAACAGTTCATGGACCTCGCGCACCAGCGGCCGCAGGACCCGGAACCGGGCCAGCGCCACCCCACGCGTGGTGAGCTTCGCGCCCCGATCCGCGAGCCGGTAGCAGCGCTCGCGGCCGGGGGAGCGGTCGAACACCCAGTACAGGACCAGGCCCATCTGGGAGAGCCAGAGCATCTCCGGGAGGATGTCCTTGAGTTCGTCGGGGATCTTCGCCTTCGACCCGGCGAGCAATTCGCGGTGCACGGCGATCGCGGCCTCGCGCGCATGCGCCGACTCGGCCGAGAAGGGGCTGAGCGGGGAGTCGGGGTCGGCGGCGT
Source organism: Streptomyces sp. N35 (assembly GCF_016464295.1). Classification (NCBI taxonomy): domain Bacteria; kingdom Bacillati; phylum Actinomycetota; class Actinomycetes; order Kitasatosporales; family Streptomycetaceae; genus Streptomyces; species Streptomyces sp. N35. Next base: position 17,050 of record NZ_JAEIMH010000033.1, read on the forward strand.
TCTTGAAGAACTGCGCGGCGAACTCGTGGTACGGCTCCGCGATGTCCAGCCACGCCCGCAGCACCCCGGAGAGCCGCGCCTGCAGATCCGTCTCGCGGTCGAGCACCGGCCGTACGGCGGCCTGGTGCTCGGCGGCGATCCGGTCGTAGAAGCCCTGGATCAGGTGCTCCTTGCCGGCGAAGTAGTAGTACGCGTTGCCGACGGAGACCCCCGCCTCCTTGGCGATCGCCCGCATCGTGGTCTTGTCGTAACCACGCTCCTGGAAGAGCCGCATCGCGGTCTCCAGAATCAGCGTCCGCGTCTGCTCACTCTTGGGCGCGGACCCCGACTCCTTCTCCGACCCGGACTCCTTCGCGGCCCCCGACTCCTTCGCGGTCCCCGGGTCCTGCGCTGCGGACCCCGACTCGTTGGGCGCGGGCCCCGGCTCCGACGACACGTTCACGCTCACTTTCCCTGCTGGCACGCTGGCACGTGGCACTGTCCCCGAGCCTAACCAGTCGGACAGCGTCCCGGGTCACAAGCCTCCGGCCCGGCATACGACCAGCCGTGCTGCGGGTGGTACGTCCACCCGTCGGCCCGCCGGTACACACCCCCTCCCCAGCCCTCGGGCCGCCGCTGCCCCTCGCGGTACTTGGCCGCGGCGAGCAGCACCGCCCGCGCGAACCGGGCCCCCGAATGCGAGGCGACCCGGTGCGCCATCGGCCGGTGCTCGGCCAGCGCCCACAGACAGACGACCCAGGCCGCGGGCCCCTGGTAGACCTGACCGCCGTCCCCCACGACGGTGATCTCGTCCAGCGTCCGCCCGTGATCGATCCCCGGGAAGCGCCGCCGCGCCTCCTGCGATCCGGCGGGTACGAGATCCAGCGGCACCAACTGCCGCTGCTTCACCAGCCAGTTCCGCAGATGCGTGCACAGCGGGCACTCCGCGTCGTACAGGACGGTCAGCCGGCGGACCGGGGTGTACGCCACACCCCGGCCCCCCTGCTCCGGAGCACTGCCCCGGCCCCCCTGCTCCGGAGCAACGCCCCGGCCCCCCGTTCCCTGAACGGTCCCCATCGTTCAGGCCCCCGTGGGTGCCGCCCACGCACCCTGGCTGCCGCTGAACCCCTGCGGCGGTACGGGCGGGACCTGCTCGCGCTCCATGATTCCCCGGCGCCGGATCTTGTTCAGGACCCAGACATTGCCGAGGTGCATGACCCCGAGCACGAGCAGCACCACCCCGAGCTTCACCGACAGCGCCTCGAAGATCCCCCGCGCGTCGGTGATCAGGTTGTCCGCGTTCAGGTAGAGCGCGACGAACCCGAGATTGACGAGATAGAAGCCCACGACGAGCAGATGGTTCACGGCGTCCGCGAGCTTCTCGTTCCCCCGCAGTACGTCGCTGAGGAAGATCCGGCCGTTACGGCTCAGTGTGCGGGCGACCCAGATGGTCAGCCCGATGCTGATGGCCAGGTACACGACATACGCGACGACTGTGAGGTCCATGATCCCTCGATCCCCTGTGGTTTCCGGGCGCACGCAGACCGTGGCCCGAAGGCCCCGAACGCTTCCTTGAACGCGTTCAAAACCTTGTGGGCATGACTGTAGCGCTTGTTTTGAACACGTTCAAGGTGGGGTCGCGGGCGTACGGAAGGAACCCTTCGCCCACCAACCGGCGTCCCCGGCACGGGACATGCGGCGCTACGGGGAGGCGGCACATGAAGCACTGGTTACGGCGCGATCCGCCCAGCGGCCCGACGCCGCCCACCCCGGGGCCACGCACTCCGGGGCCACTGACCCCGCTCCCGTTCGCCGCGCTGCTCGGCGCCGTCGTGGCGCTCTCCTGTCTGGCCGTGTTCCTGCCCGTGCCCGACGGCTGGAGCGGGGACTTCGGCTCCGCCCACTGGATGACCCGTGTCTTCGCCGCGGCGACCGTCGCGGCCCTCGCCGCCGGCCTCGGCTCCCGGGACGGATCCGTGGCGGCCGGCCTCACGGCCACGCTCGGCGCGGTCTTCGGCCTCGGCGAGTATCTGAGCGATGAACCGTCCGGCCGCGCCCCGGCCCCGCTCGCCGCCTGCCTGTGCTGCACGGCGGCGGCCCTGCTGTGCGTCCCGCTGATCCGGCGCACCCGCCCGTGGCTCACCGTGCGGGACCGCGCCCTGCGCCGCCGAGTCCGCCGACTCGGCGCGCTGCTGCTCGTGGGCGCCTGCCTGGGCGGCCTGTTCGGCTCGGGCGCGCTGCTGTTCGCGTACGACCTGCGCACGGAGTACGGCCCGAAGCCGCCGCGTACCGAGTCCGCGACCGTGCCGGACGGCGAGCGGGACGCCGGTGCGGCCGATGACCGCGCCGAGCTGCCGAAGGCGCTGAAGGCCGCCTGGCACCGCGAGTTCCGCAGTCCGGTGGGCCTCAGCGTCTGCGGCAACGGGAAGCGGGAGGAAGGCGAGCGCTTCCGGGGCACCCTGGTCGCCCTCGAGCCCGCGCGGCCGGGTGCGGCGGTCGTCGGGCTCGACGCCGCGACCGGCGGCGAGCGCTGGCGCTTCACCGTGCGCGACCCCGAAGGCGTGGCGCAGGTGGCCGTGAGCGAGGGCTGCGCGGTCATGGTGATCCACGGGCGGTGGCTCACCGCCATCGACTCGTACGACGGGTCGGTCCGCGGACGTTCCGCACTGCCGGGGCTCGGGCTGTTCGAGCGGCTGCCGGACCGCTGGCGGTTCCTCACGGCCGCCGCGTACGGCGATGATCCGCCGCCCGTCGTCCCGGTGCCCCGGGCCGAACTGGCCTATGTGAGCAGCCAGGAGAGCGGTGTGCTCGCGGTGGACCGTACGGATGCCTCGATCGTCGGGCGGGCGCGGAGCCGGGGCGCGTACTGCCGGTATCTGGTGGATCACAGCAGCCCGCACGACGAGGGTTCGCTGCTGATCGCCAACTGTGCCGAAGGGCAACTCGGCTTGGTGGACCTGCCCGACCTGCCGACGTCGGACCCGTCCGGGCCGCCGTTGCTGTTCGGCAGCCGCCCCGAGCTCACGATCCCGCCGCCACCCGGCTGCGAGTACCTGGACCGGGCGACCGCCGTGGACTTCACGCACCGCCGTGTCGTCGCCGTGGCGGACGCCTGCGGCAAGGGCCGTACGTGGGTGGGCGAGATCGGTCTCGCATACGGCCGGGACCTTCCCGTGCACTGGACCTCGGTCCCCGGGGAGTCCGGCGGGTATCCGGGCGTCATGACCGGCCTGGCCGGTGTGCACCTCGTGCCGGCGCCCGACGGGATCTGGCTGATCGGCGGCGACGGCAGGAAGGAGCGGGCTCTGTACCGTCTGGGCCAGGGGGAGTCGGCCGCGGCGCTCGTCGAGGTGGAGCCGCGGTTCGCTACCGAGGCCGAGTCGTACTTCCTCGTCCTGACCGACTCGGGCCGGCTGCATCTCCTGCGTCACGAGCGCGCGCAGGCGCCAACCGGCACCCGGCTGGTCGGGCAAGGTGACTTCGCGGCGCCCCGGACGCCCTGTTCAAGGGGCGGGACCTTGTTGTACGACCGGTCTTCGGGCACCGTGCTCGTCGTGTGCACGGGCCCGACCCCGAGCGTCCGGACCCTGCGGCCCTGACCCCGAGCGTCCGGTCCCTGCGACCCTGAGCGCCGCTCAGACGCGCCCCAGGCCCGGCCGCTTCGAGTAGTCCGTGAACCCCACGACGTTCCCCCAGGGATCGGCCAGTTCGACCGTCCAGCCCGTCGACACCGAGAACGGCGGATCGGGGACGAGGCCCGCCGAGGTCAGCTCCACGGCGGCCTTACGGGCGTCCGGGACCTCCAGCCAGACCCGTGCCGTCCAGTCGCCGGCCGGGCGGTGCGCGAGTCCGTCCTCCTGGCGAAGGAGCAGACCGGGCGTCTCCTCGCCGACCTTGAGCCCGGCGATCCCGGCCTCGTCGAGACGGAAGGCGAGCGGGAAACCGGCCCGTTCGTAGAAGTCCACGGCCTCGGCGATGTCGCCGACGGGGAAGAGGACGTTGTCGAAGCCGAGCAAGTCGAGTGACATACCGTCAGATTAAGCACATGGGCCCCGGGTCCCGCGGGAAAGGGGGCCCCGTACGCGGTCGGGGGAGGA